>CBIMJO010000228.1:0-9870 GCA_966244135.1 uncultured Actinocrispum sp.
ACTGGCCGACGGCGACCGGGCGGCCGGCGTCGAGGATGGGCGTGTAGGTGTCCTTGACCCACTGCTTGTAGCCGTGCAGGTCGACCTTCTCCTCCTGCTCGTCCAGGTCCTTGACGTGGTGGCCGGCTTCGATGACGTCGGCGTCGCCGGATTTGCCCTGGCGCTCAAGGCTTTGCCGGGCGCTCGCGGTCTTCCAGATGCCGTCGCGGTACTTCTTGCCGATCGCGGTGAGGTCGTCCTGCTCGGGGCTCTTGATCACCTCCGACCCGACGCCGAACCGGTGGAACAGGGTGATCAGCGGGTCGGCGCCGGTGGCGATCCAGTGGTTCAGCGCCTCGAAGCGGGCCTTCTCGATCTGTTCGTCGGTGGGGTCGCTGACCGACAGTTTCTCCACGATGGACGCCAGCTGCATGAAGTCGGCCAGCCGGGAGCCGGAGTCGATCTCGCTGCCGGTCTGCGCCTCGGCCCACCGCTCCACGGCCTCGAGCTTGTGCCGGTCGCCGGTGTAGTCGCTGGCGCTCTTGCCCATCTGCTCCAGGCACAACGCGACCGTGGTGATGTTGCAGGTGGAGTTGCGGACGATGCTGACGTCCTTGTGCAGGATGTTGGTGTTGGCGAACTGCGTGTAGAACGGGGCGATCGCGCTGATCCGGTGGAAGAACTCGGCCTTCCTGGCCGGATCGGTCAGCCCGTTGATCGCGGTCCGCACGTTGCCGATGCCCTCGACCAGCTCGGCCCGCCCCGGCCCGCTCTCCTCGTAGGCCTGCTGGCCGCCCTTGCTGCCCGGGGTCGCCTTGCGCCCCAACGCCTCCAGCCGGTTCAGCTCCGCTTCGATGGCCGCGGGATCGGCTGGGATCGGCCCGGACGGCGCTGGACCAACGGGCGCGGCCGGAGCAGCAGCCGGCGCACTTGAAGCAGCCGGAGCCGCGCCCGACCCGCCGTCCGAAGAGGAGGCATGCATCTTGGTCAGCGCCCGGAACGTCCGTCCACCCGGGTCGACGCGGCCGTCGGGATGCGGGAAGTGCAGCACTTCCTTCTGGAACCGGGAGATCGCGGCGTTCAGATCCGCGTCGGCATACCCGGCCGCGGTGAGCAGCCGCAACACGATCAGCATGTCGCCGGGGTTGTTGTCGCCTTCGACCCCGACGGACCCGCTGAGCTCCTGGCCCACGAGTCCTTTCACGACAGCGCCCGCGACCGTGCCCACTGTGTCGACCGCCGTGTCGATCGCCGACCCGAGACTCCAGAGCTGCGCGAACACCATCGGCTGCGAACCCGCGAGCCGGGCCGCCGCCTGGTTGCCCACCCCCAGCATGACCGGGGACGGGCCAACGGCGCGCGCCTCCGCGGAGCCGGTCTGGTCCGGCGACACCTCCCGATCCATCTGCCGCATGACCCAACTGTCCGAGCATCCCGGAACGGGCACAAGTCCCGAAGGGCTGCCCGAAAGGACGGGTCCCCGCAATCATGTCCGGACACTAGACGCGGTAGCTCTCGCTGGCCTCGGCCAGCACGATCTCCTCGGCCGAGTACTGCTTGCGGGCCAGGCCCTGTGCGTGCGAGTAGCGGGCGAACGTCTCCAGCACGTGCCGGTTGGGTTCCAGGCCGTAGTCCCAGAAGCCGGGGCCGAGCTCGGCGATGGTCTCCTCGACGTGGTCGTGCAGCCACGGCAGCATCACCTTGAGGGCGCTGCGCTGCAACAGGTCGTCGTAGGCGATCCGCAGCGCGGAGTCGAACGCCTTGTACAGCTCGCGTGCGACCCAGGGGTTGCGCTCGTACACCGAACGCTTGATCACGACGGTGTGCATGATCGGGAAGATGGCCGTGCGCCGGAAGTAGTCCTGTTCCACCGCGCGGAAGTTCTCGAACAGGTGGCGGATGTGCGGTTCGCGGCCGAAGCAGGACGGCTGCGGCGCGGTCAGGATCGCGTCGAGCTGACCGGACGCCAGCATCGCGGACAGGTTCTGGTTCGGCCCGATCGGCGTCACGTGGATGGACTCCGGCAGCTCGAGCGGGATCTTCTCGAACCGGCCGCGGCCCTCCAGCGCGCCGGTCCAGTAGTTCATGCTCTCCACCGGCACGCCGTAGTCGTCGGCGAGGATGCCGCGCTGCCAGACCCCGGCGGTCATCTGGAACTCGGGCGTGCCGACGCGCTTGCCCACCAGGTCGGCGGGTTTGCTGACGCCGCTGTGCGCGTTGACGTAGATGGACTGGTGCCGGAAGAACCGGGATGGGAACACCGGCAGTGCGACGAATGGCGGGTCCGGCTGGTCCAGGGTGAGCAGGTACGACGACAGGCTCATCTCGCTGACGTCGAACTCCTGATGCCGCAACTGCCGGTAGAAGGTCTCCTCGACGGGCAGGACCAGGTGGGTGAGGTCGATGCCTTCCGGGCGCACGCGCCCGTCCTGCAGCGGGCGCATCCGGTCGTAGTCCCAGCAGGCGAAAGACAGCGGCAACTTGGGCATCCGGCCACCGTAAAGTTGGCGAACGATTTACGTCAACGTTGACCGAAAATGTGACTCCGCGGCCGGAACGGCGCAAGATCTGATGTCATGACCCTGCGCTACGCCCTGCTGGCCCTGCTCGAGGCGGGCCCGATGACCGGCTACGAGCTGGCCAAATGGTTCGACCAGTCGGTCGCCTACGTCTGGCACGCGCAGCACTCGCAGATCTACACCGAGCTGCGCCGGCTGGAGGCCGAGGGCATGATCGAGGCGGAGACCCTGCCCCGCGGCGAGAAAGCCACCAAACGCGCCTACGCCCTTACTCCGGCCGGCTGCAAGCAACTGCAGCAATGGGTGTCGCAAGTGGAGGCCCCACCGGCGCTGCGCGATCCGGCATACGTCAAGGCGACCTACTTCGAGTACGGCAGCTACCGCGATGCCAGGGCCCAGTTCCGGGCGCACCGCAAGCACTACGAGGCCCTGCGGGACCACTACGAGGAGCACGTCGAGCAACTCGAGCAGCGCGCGACGGCCCTGCTCAAGCGCAGGCTGGCCAAGTCGCCGGAGTCCTCGCACGACGCGATCGTCGCCTACAAGGCGCACGCGTACCGCGGCCTGATCGAACGGGCCAAGAGCGAGATCGCCTGGGCCGAGCGCGGCCTGGAGCTGGTCGACCGGCTGGCCGCCGGGCGGGGCGTCGACGAGCCGGTGCTGGACCCGAGCCCTTAAATTTAGGTCAAGTGTGACCTAAACTTTAGACGGGCGTTCCACCCACTCGCGGAACGCCTGGAGGTGGGGACCAGGCATGGACACGCTCGCCCACCACTGGCGGCTGCTGATCGGCGGGGAACTGCGGGAACCCGTTCTACGCCAACGTTATCCGGTCCTGAACCCGAGTACCGGCAGCACGCTCGCCGAGGCACCCGACGGCGACGAGCACGACGTCGACGTCGCGTACCGGGCGGCGGCGCGTGCGGCGGGGCAGTGGGGCCGGTTCGCGCCGCGCGCCCGGGCCGCGTTGGTCCGGGACCTGGCCGGGATCCTCCGGGCCAACGCGTCCGACCTGGCCGCGTTGGCCGCGTCCGACCACGGCTGTCCCTTTCGGACGATGCTGCTCGACGTCGAGGACGCCGCCGTGTCGCTGGAGATGTTCGCCGACTACGCGCCGCGGCTCGCGGGCACGGTCATCCCGGCCGGCGACGACAACGTGCACTACACCGTCCGCGAACCGTTCGGCGTGACCGGCGTGATCGGTCCGCCGAGCAGGATCGCCGCACCGCTGGTCGCCGGGAACGCCGTGATCCTCATCGCGGCCCGTCAGGCGCCGCTGACCGCGTTGCGGATCGGCGAGCTGTTCGCCGACGCGTTGCCGCCCGGGGTGCTGAACGTCGTGACCGCGTCGCCGGACTCGGTGGCCGCGCACCGCCTGATCCGCCGGATCGCCTTCACCGGCAACGAGCGCGCCGGGCGGTCGGTCCAGCTGCTCGCCGCGCGGGCGGCGGTCAAGACCGTCACCCTGGCGGTGAGCGGGAAGAACGTGATGGTCGTCCTCGACGATGCCGACCTGGCCGCGGCGGCGTCCGGGGCCGCGCGGGAGATGTGCCCGGGCACGGCCACCCTGCTGGTGCACGAGTCGGTCGCCGACGAGCTGGTCCGCCTTGTCGTGCAACGGATCCGGTCGCTCACGGTCGGTGCCGCCGTTGAGTCCGCCGTGGACATCGGCCCGCTCGGCGTCGAAACCCAGGCCAACCAGATCGTCGCCTACATCGCCGCCGCGCAACGCGATGGCGCGACGGTCGCGTGCGGTGGCGGGCGGCTGCCGGGACCCGGGTTCTTCGTCGAACCCACCGTGCTCACGGGCGTCGGCCCTGGGATGACGGTGTTCTCGGCGGAGGTCCCCGGGCCGGTGCTGTCGGTGGTGACCTTCACCGACGACGAGGAGGCCGCGCAGCTGGCCAACGCCGTCGACCACGGCCTGTCCACCGGCGTGTGGACGCGGAGCCTCGACCGCGCGTACCACCTCACCGCCGCGTTCGAGGCCGGGTCGGTGTGCGTGAACGGCTCCGCCCAGCGGGTACCGGGCGTGGCCGAGTGCGCGGAGGAGCTGCGCAGCTTCACCCGGACGAAGGCGGTCACCGTGTCCGTTTTGGGGGATCCCGGTGACCGGTTGTCGCGGGGCGAACGGTTGGATGACGTCACCGGCACCTGAACCGAGGGGCCCGACAGCGGAGGGCACGTGACCGAGTCAACGAGGGACGTCGAGCGCCCTGCCGAGGACACTAGCAGCGAGGACGACGGCCGGCCCGTGGTCTGAAAGTACTCACGAGGGCGGGCGCCCCTGAGTAGTTCCGGCTGATGCTGGGAAAACCGTTGGTGCGTAACGTTTTCCAGCATGAGTACGCTGGTCTGGAACTACCTGGACGAGTACGAGAACGAGCGGGACGACATCCTGGCCGCGGTCGACTCGGTGTTCCGGTCCGGCCGGCTCGTTCTCGGTTCGAGCGTTCAGGGGTTCGAGCGGGAGTACGCGGCGTATCTCGGCGCCCGGTCCTGCGTGGGGGTGGACAACGGGACCAATGCCCTCAAGCTCGGCCTGCAGGCGCTGGGAATCGGGCCGGGCGACGAGGTCATCACCGTGTCCAACACGGCGGCGCCGACCGTCGTGGCCATCGATGCTGTTGGGGCGGCGCCGGTTTTCGTCGACGTCGACGAGGACAGCTACCTGATGGACACCGATCAGGTCGCCGCCGCGGTCACCGGCAGGACCCGATGCATCCTGCCGGTGCACCTCTACGGGCAGTGCGTCGACATCGCCCCGTTGCGGATGCTGGCTGCCAAGCACGACCTGGAGATCCTGGAGGACTGCGCCCAGTCGCATGGCGCCCGGCACCACGGCGAGATGGCGGGGACTCTGGGCGACGCGGCCGCGTTCTCCTTCTACCCGACCAAAGTCCTTGGCGCGTATGGCGATGGCGGCGCGACCGTGACGTCGCACGATGAGGTCGCGGAAAGCCTGCGATGCCTGCGCTACTACGGGATGGCCGATCGCTACTACGTCGTGGAGACGCCCGGCCACAACTGCCGGCTCGACGAGGTCCAGGCCGAGATCCTGCGCCGCAAACTCCGCAGGCTCGACGGTTATCTCGAGGCGCGGCGAGCGATCGCGCAGCGGTACGCCGAAGCCCTGGCGGACACCGATCTCGTCCTGCCGTGGACGGCCGAGGGCAACGAACACGTCTACTACCTTTACGTGGTACGGCATCCGCGGCGGGACGACATCATCGAGGCGATGAAGCAGTACGACATCTCCCTGAACATCAGCTATCCGTGGCCGGTGCACACCATGTCCGGGTTCGCCAAGCTCGGCTACCCGATGGGCGCGCTGCCGGTCACCGAGGCGCTCGCCGGGCAGATCTTCTCCCTGCCGATGTACCCGTCGCTGCGGCGCGAGACCCAGGACCGGGTGATCGAGGCGTTGCGGGCGATCCTGGCCCGGCTGTAGGAACCGCCGTGCCCCCGGCCCTGCTGCCCGACCAGGATCCCCGCACCCCTGCGCGGATCGCGGCCTCGATGCGCCCGGTACTGGAGCCGGACGCCGTTCGCGCGTGGTTCGACGAGTACGCGCGGTACTCGTCCGCGACCGTGACCACGACGAACCTGAACCGGTTGGAAGGCTGGCTGATCGACCCGCACACCGGCGACATCCGCCACCGGGTGGGGAAGTTCTTCACCATCACCGGGCTGGCGGTGGACTTCCCGGGCGGGCCGGTGCCGCGCTGGCAGCAGCCGATCATCATCCAGCCGGAGATCGGCGTTCTCGGTATCCTCCTCAAGGAGATCGACGGCGTCCTGCACTGCCTGATGCAGGCCAAAGTGGAACCCGGCAACCCCAACGGCCTCCAGCTCTCACCGACCGTCCAGGCCACTCGCAGCAACTACACGCGCGTGCACGGCGGCAAACCCGTGCCCTACCTCGAGTACTTTGTGGACGCTCGACGGGTGATCGCGGACGTCCGCCAGTCCGAGCAAGGATCGTGGTTCCTGCAGAAGCGCAACCGCAACATGATCGTCGAGATCGATGCGGACATCGAGGTGCTGGACGGGTTTCGCTGGATGACCCTCGGCGATGTGCACCACCTGCTCACAGTGGACGATGTGGTCAACATGGACTCCCGGACGGTGTTGTCCTGCCTGCCTTTCTCCGGGGTGTACGAGGGTGGTGGCCGGCGGGAGCCGCTGATCCGGTCGTGCAGCGCCGAAGAGGGCAGCCTGCACTCGATGGGCGAGATCCTGAGCTGGATCACCGAACGCCGGACGCGCACCGAGATCAGCACCCGGACCATCCCGCTGGCCGAGGTCCGGGGCTGGTACCGGGAACCGGCGCGGATCCGGCACGAGGACGGGCTGTTCTTCGACGTCATCGGGATCGGCGTGACCGCGACCGGCCGCGAGGTCGGCAACTGGATGCAACCCATGCTGCGGCCGCACGGCACCGGGCTGGTCGCGTTCCTGGTCCGTGAGATCGCCGGCGTCCTGCACGTTCTGGTGCACGCCAGGGCCGAGCCCGGATACGTGGACGTGGTCGAGCTGGCGCCGACCGTGCAATGCGCGCCGGAGAACTACAAGCACATGCCCCCACCACCCTATTTGGACGAAGTGCTCGCGGCCGGACCGGAGCGGACGCGGTTCAGCGCCGTGCTGTCCGAGGAGGGCGGCCGGTTCTACCACGCCAGGACGTCCTACCGGGTCGTCGAGACCGATCTGGACCCGTTCGACGAGCCACCGGACTTCCGCTGGCTCACCGTGCACCAGCTGCTGGACCTGCTGCGGCACAGTCACTACGTCAACGTCCAGGCCCGTACCATGATCACCTGCCTGCACGGCATGGTCGCCGGCCTGACCGGGGAAAGGACGTCCCGATGACCGTCTGCCGAGTGTGCGCGGGACCGCTCCACGAGTTCGCCGGCTTCGGCCGGCAGCCGTTGTCGGACGCCTTCCGCCGGCCGGGGGACGACAGTGAGGAGTTCTTCTTCCGGCTGGCGGTGGGCATGTGCGCGACCTGCACGATGGTCCAGCTGGTCGAGGAGGTTCCGCGGGAGCTGATGTTCCACGAGGACTATCCGTACTACTCCTCGGGATCGGCCTTCATGCGGGCGCATTTCGAGGCCGCCGCCCGGAGCTTCCTGGACCGGGCCGGGCCCGATGGGTTCATCGTCGAGCTGGGCTGCAACGACGGTGCCATGCTGCACGTCGTGGCCGAGGCCGGCGGGCGGCACCTGGGGATCGAACCGTCGGGTGCGGTCGCCGCGGTGGCGGCCGGCCGCGGCGTGCGGGTCGCGGGGGAGTTCTTCGACGAGGACCTGGCCGCCGGGATCCGGGCGAGTGACGGTCCGGCGGACGTCATCTTCGCGGCGAACACGTTGTGCCACATCCCGTACGTGAACTCGGTCCTCAGGGGAGTGGCCACCCTGCTCGCCCCGGACGGGATCTTCGTGTTCGAGGATCCGTACTTCGCGGACATCCTGGCCAAGTCCTCCTTCGACCAGATCTACGACGAGCACTTCTACTTCTTCACCGCGGGATCGGTGGCGAACCTCGCCGCGCGGCACGGCCTCGAACTGGTCGCGGCCGAACGGCTGCCGGTGCACGGCGGCGAGGTTCGGTACACACTGATGCGGACGGGAGCAGGGATACCGTCCGCATCAGTGACCGATCTGCTGGCCGCCGAGGCGGTGTACGGGGTCGCGGAGGAGGCCACGCTCAAGCAGTTCCAGTCCACAGTGGAGCGGGTCAGGTCGGATCTGGTCAACCTGTTGTCACTCCTGCGAGACAAGGGCAAGACGGTCGCGGGCTATGGGGCCACGGCGAAAAGCGCGACCGTGACGAACTTCTGCGGCATCGGGCCGGACCTGGTGTCCTATGTGTGCGACACGACCCCGGCCAAACAAGGCAAGCTGACACCCGGCGTCCACCTGCCCGTCCGGCCGCACTCGGCGTTCGCCGAGTCCTATCCGGACTACGCGTTGCTCTTCGCCTGGAACCATGCCGCCGAGATCATGGCCAAGGAACAGGACTTCACCCGTTCCGGCGGCCGGTGGATCATCTACGTCCCGGAGGTCGCCATCACTCCTTGACCGCCACGATCCGGTCGCGCCCGGCACTGCACCCCGCGACGAACTCGACCAGGCCGCACCCGGCGGCACGAATGGCCTCGCCGTATTCGTGGCGTGTGAACAGCGTCATGACGTGTTCGTCCGTGAAATGGTCGATGCCGTTGGAGTCACCGACGAGGTAGTGGTATGTGACTCTGGACGTCCGGCCGTCCAGAGTGGACTGTGCCAGCCGCAGGATCTTGCGGTCATCGGCGATCACGACGGTGTGGTCGAGGTACCCGCCCGCCCAGCCGCCGGGATGGAACCAGGGATCGAGCACGAGCAGCCCACCCGGCTCCAGATGGCACGCCATGGCCTTGATCGCCGCGGCCATCTCCTCGGCCGACCGTGTGTAACCGATGGCGCTGAACAGGCACACCACGACGTCGAACGTCCGGCCGAGTTCGAAGTCCCGCATGTCACCGGCATGGATCGGCACGTCCGGGAGCTTGGCGATGGCCTTGGCGCGCATGGGATCCGACAACTCCACGCCCTCGGCATCCGGATAGAACCCGCGCAGGTACCGGAGATGTTCACCCGTCCCGCACCCGACATCAAGCACGCTGGCGGCCAAGGGGAACCGCTGTTTCACCACCGCCGCGACGGCCGCGACCTCGGCGGCGTAGTCCTTTTTCTTGCCAACGGTGTAGAACAGGTCGTACACATCGGCGAGCCGCTCGCCATAGGCCTCATCCATCCGCCCATCATAGTATTCCTAGGTGTTTTCGTTGGTTCCTAAGGGAAACGGGGGCTTAGGGCGGGCTCGGCGGCGACGTAACGTCCGGAATCGTGGCCGGAAACAACTTTGACGTGGCCGTCGTCGGCGGTGGGTTCTACGGGTGCTTCGTCGCCGGTCAGCTCGCCGCACGGCACCCGGACCTGTCGATCGTGCTGCTGGAGAAGGAGAACGCCCTGTTCGCGCGGGCGTCCGGCACCAACCAGGGCCAGCTGCACATGGGGTACATGTACAGCGCGGACGTCGAGCTGGCCGAGGAATGCGCCCGGAATTCCGCCCGCTTCGCCGAGCAGTACCCCGAGGTCGTCGACGGCGAGGTCCGGTCGTATTTCGGCATCCACCGGGCCTCGGAAATCTCCCCGCACGAGTACGTCGAGTTCTGTGGCACGTTGGGCCTGCCGCTCTATCCGGCGCCACGGCGGCGGTATTTCGGCGATGGTGTGATCGAGGCGTTCCTCTCGGTCGAGCGGACCTTCAATGGTGTCAAGCTGGGCAGGATCCTGCATCGCCGGCTGGGCGGTGTGCAGATCCAGTT
>CBIMJO010000229.1:0-9849 GCA_966244135.1 uncultured Actinocrispum sp.
AACATCCGCGAGCTGCCTGTGCGCCGATGAAGATCGAGCACCTTGGCCATGGCGATCCGGTTGCGCTGGGCGAACTTCAGGCCCAGCCATTTTCCCCGCAGGCCACGGAAGTTCAGCTCCACCGCCCGCCACGCGTCCCGGTCGCCGGTCAGGTCGTTCGTGCCGTTGTCCAGCTCCACCACCCGGTCGCAGTGCGGCACGGCCAGCGAGGCGGCCTCGGCCGGGCACGCCAGCACCACCTGGTGCCCGGCCGAGATCAGCTCCATGCCCAGCGCGACGAACGGCTGCACGTCACCGCGGCTGCCGTGCGTGACCAGCAGGACCTTCACGAGGACGCCCCGGCGATCATCAGCTGCTCCAGGATCTCCCTGGCCAGCCGCCCGACCTGCTCCTCGGTGAAGAACCGGGCCGTCAGAACATAGAGGACAGTCAGCTCGCCCTGGTAGGTCCACACGTAGTGACCCGGGAACAGCGTGTCGTCGACCGTGTTCAGCACCCGGAAGTCCGTGATGGACAGTCCGTCTGGCCGCGGGAGGTCCTCGATCACACCGAGGTTGCTCACCAAGGCGAACGACAGGTTGTGGTCGAGCGTGTCGGTCAGCGGCCCCGCCGAGCGGACGCCTTCCTTGCGGGACAGCACATCATCGAGCTGCGCCTTGATCGACTGGCCGACGGTGATCGGGCTCATCTTCGGCGAGACGTCCACTTCGGCCACATAGGACAGCATGAAGTTGGTCGTTTCCAGCACGTCCACCGGCGGGTCGACCCGGCCGCGGAAGTCCACCGGCGACACGCAGTACATCCGCGCCGGCTCGCTTCCGCCCGCGAGCACCCGCTGGGCCAGCAGGATCGCACCGCAGGCCAGCCCGTGCACCGACGACCGGTAGAACCGGGCCGCCCGGCGCAGCCACACCGTTTCCTGCTTGCCCAGGGTGAGGTAACCGCTGATCAGGCTCGCGGTCCCGTCCGGCCGACCGCCGCCCGCGGTGTGGAACAGCCTTCGGTCGTACGGAATCAGGCCCAGCCGTTGCTGGAACAGCTCCGCGGGTGAGGTGGGGAAGGCACCCGGGGTGACGACCGGCTCGCAGCCGCCGGCGCTCTCGGTGAGCAGGCGCATGAACTCCCGGAACATGCCGAGCCAGGCGTTGGCGTCGGTGATGGAATGATCCGTGCGCAGGGCCAGGTACCCGTGCCCCTCACCCCGCACGTGGACCAGGCCGGCCACGGCCTCCTCGGCGTGCCAGGGCAGTTCGACGATCTTGGTGAGCACGTCCGGCACATCCTCCAGGACGATCACTTCGGGGAAGTAGTCCGGTTCGACCGCGAACGAAGCGTCCTGGCCGCTGCCCTGCACCCAGGCCCGCAGCACCGGATAGGCCTCGCACAGCAGGCGGAACGCGTGCGCCACGGCGTCCGGATCCAGGTCGCCGGTGTACTCGACGGCCATGATCACGACCCGGTTGACGTGCGCGAGCTCCAGATAGCTCAACGGACGGGTCATGCGAGATTCCACTCCCTCATCAGGAACTGGGCACCGTTGACCACCACTTCGGCGGTCACCGTCGCGTCGGCGATGCCCATGTCGATGTCGGCGCGGACGGCGACCTGGTCGCCCTCCGCCGTCTCCGCGGCCATCTCGCCGGAGGCCACCATCCGGGCCAGCGACGGGTCGTGCTCGTTCACCCCGAAGGTGACCAGGGTCTTCATCGTCAGCGAGTCCTGGCCGGAGTCCGGCGAGCGGACCCGGTCCTCCTTCGCGATGGACACCCGTACCGAGTCCCGCAGATGGTCGCGGGTGATCTCCCAGCGGTCCTTGACCACCCCGGCCGGCCGGGGCCGGTCCTGCTGGGGCACAAGGACATGGGTCAACGTGGCCGGATCGCACACTGGCAGGCTGAGCGTGGTCGCCGCGAGGCCGCCGTAGCCCTCCGCGGCCAGGCCGACGTAGTCGCCGGCCGCGTGGATGACCCGGACCACCAGCTTTCCCGGTGATGGCACCGGCCACAGCCGGGGAACGTCCGACTCCGCGAGCACGAGCCGGACCCGGTGACCCGCGGGCACCTGGTAGCACGTGGGATCGAGGTGGACGACCCGCAGCTCCGGCACCGTGGTGCTGCGTGGCCGGGCGAGATCGACCGTGCCCATGGCGATCATCGTGGACCGGCCCTGTCCGTCCACATCGGTCACTTTGAGCACGCACCTGGCGGCCGTGGTCTCCGGGGCGAGCAGCAACCGGACCAGTGGCCGGCCGGCGACGACCACCGGTTCGGGCAACGGCGCGCTGGTGAACGACAACGACCTCGCGTCGTCGTCGTGCTGGTCCAGCGGATGGCCGAACTTGTCGATGGGGTGTTTGGTGAGCCCGCTCAGCGCGCCGACTGTCGCGTCGCTCATCCGGGTCGCACTGACCACGATGGACGGACGCCCGGCCGGCGCGGACTGGTACAGATGACCGGATCCGGCGGCGACGAAGACCTGGTCGGCCGTTTTCGCCGGCGGCCACTGCTCGCTGCGGGCCCAGCGCCCGGTGCCCTGGACGAAGAAGGTCGCGGTCTGCTCGGGCCGGACCGGCCGGTGCTCGCCGTGCAGCCACCGGTCCCACCAGGCGCACGCCATGGCCACCGAGGGCACCGGCTGGGTGCCCGACACGTCCGGGAACGAGTGCAGCCACGGCCCGGCCAGCAGCTGTTTCGGTGCCCTGATCTGCCGGTACACCTCGATCATGCTGTCGCAGAACAGGTCCCGCCAGCCCGCGACGCACAGCGCGGGCACGTTGATCAGGCTCGGGTCGAACCGCCGCCGGGCCCACACGTCGTCGCCCGGCGGGTGGTTCCACGAATCGGCGAACCACGGCTCGAACTCCTCCAGCCGCTGTTTCCACAGGTTCGCGTACTCGGCCTTGTCATGGCTGCGCAACGGCGGCAACAGCGCGCAGAAGATGTTGTACAGGCTCAGGTGCCCGAACATGCCGATCCCGCCGCGCAGACCGTGCGGGTGCACCAGGTCGCGTTCCACGTCGGTCCAGCCCATCACCGGGTAGATCGCCCGCAGCGCAGCGGGCCGGCGGCTGGCGACCGCGAGGGTCGTCATGCCGCCGTGTGAAAGTCCCCACATGCCAACGCTTCCCGTGCACCACGGCTGTTGTGACGCCCACTGGACCACCGACACACCGTCGTCGACCTCGCCCGGGTCGAGAATCGGCCTGGGCACGCCGTCGGACGTCCCGATCCCGAAGCAGTCCACATACAGCACGGCGTACCCGCGTTCGGCGAAGTAACGGAGACAACGCCGGGCGGCGAGACCGCCGAGCCCGTCCTTGCGTCCAGTGTGGAGGGTCACCAGCGCCGGAACCGGAGCCTCGGTGCGCGGCAGGTACAGGTCGGCACCGAGGGTGAGGCCCGCAACGCTGGACGGGACCCGTACGTCGCCGTGGAACTCGGTCTCGAACTGCGGCGGGCGGGACCGAGGGAAGTGCACCGGTGGCCGCATCACCAGGCGTCACCGGCCTTCTTCGGAGCCGTCCAGCGCAACGCGGCCGCGCCGCTGCTCATCCCGCCGCCGAACGCCAGCAGGAGCACCATGTCGTCGGCATGCACGAGTCCGTTGCGCACGGCGTCGTCGAGGGTGACCGGGACCGAGGCCGCGCCGGTGTTGCCGTAGCGCTCGATGGTCATGTGCATCTGGCCGGGCCGCAGGTCCAGCTCGGCCGCCAGGGACTCGAGCATCGTCCCGTTGGCCTGGTGCGGCACGATCAGGTCGACGTCGGCGACGGTGAGCTCGGCGGCCTTGACCACCTCGGTGACCAGGTCGGGCACGACCCGCGCGGCGAAGTCCCGCACCTCGCGGCCGTTCATCCGGAAGTAGTGCTGGCCCGCCGCGACGGATTCCGGGCCGGCCGGCCGCCTGCTGCCGCCCGCCGGGATCCCGACCAGGCCGGCCAGCCGGCCGTCGGTGTTCAGGCTGCTGGCCAGCAGCCCCCGTCCGTTGCCACGTTTGCCCAGCACGACCGCGCCGGCGCCGTCGCCGAACAGCACGCAGGTGCGCCGGTCCTGGTAGTCCAGGATCCGCGAGTAGGTGTCCGCGCCGATCACCAGCGCGGTCTGTGGCCCGGGGTCGGCGGCGAGCATCGCGTGCGCGATCACCAGGCCATAGACGAAACCGGTGCACACCGAGTCCACGTCGAACGCGGCCGCACGCACGGCTCCCAGGTTGGCCTGCACGGTGGCCGCTGTCGCCGGGATCGGCTGGTCCGGTGTGGACGTCGCCACGATCAGCAGGTCCAGGTCGACCGCGCTCAATCCGGCCGCCTGCAAGGCTTTGTGCGCCGCCTGGGTGGCCAGGTCCGACGTCGCCTCGCTGGGCGCGGCGATCCGCCGTTCCTTGATATGTGTCTTGTCGAAGATCCACTGCTCGCCCACACCCAGCCGGGTGCCGAGCGCCTCGCTGGTCAGCACCGTCTCCGGCAGGTACGAGCCGGTGCCGAGAATCGCTGTGCTCATCCGGATCCTCCTCTCATTCCGCTTCGTCTGCGATAGGCACGCATGGCCAATGGGAAGAACACCAGCACCACGCCGGCCAGCCACGCCAGCGCGGCGGTGAGCGGGCCGGTGCCGCCGTTGAGCAGGCCCCGCTCGACGTCCGCGAGCAGGCTCACCGGGTTGACCGCCGACCACGACCGCAGCCAGCCCGGCATGGTCTCGGCGGCCACGAACACGTTGCTGCCGAACACGAACGGCATGAAGACCGCGACCGCCACGCCCTGCACCGACCCGGCCTGGCGGACCGCCATTCCGATGTAGACACTCACCCAGCAGAAGCACAGCCCGGCCAGGACGAGCAATCCCGCCGCGGCCAGCACTTCCAGCGGTCCGGTCCGCACGCGGAACCCCATGACGGCACCCACGGTCAGCAGGACCACGAACGCGATCAGGTACCGCACCATGTCCGCGAGCACCGCGCCGACCAGCGGCGCCGACCGGGGGATCGGCATGCTCCGGAACCGGTCGAACACCCCGGTGGCGACGTCGGTGCTGAGTCCCGCACCCACGGCGACACTGGCCAGCACCACGGTCGGCACCATCAGCCCCGGCACCAGATCCCTGAGGTAGGTACCGCGGTCCCCACCGATCGCGCCACCGAACAGGTAGACGAACATCACCAGGAACAACACCGGCTGGACGGTGACATCCACCAGGTACTCCGGGTTGCGCCGCATCCGCCGCACACCCCGCCCGCACAGCACCCACGCGGCGCTCACGACGTGCCGCTTTCCGTGCGCTGCGCGCAAACCCCGGTCAGCGCCAGGAAGACCTCGTCCAGGCTGGGCAGGCGCAGGGCCAGCTCGTCGGTGGCGATGCCCGCGTCGTCGAGGTCGCGGACCACCGCCGAGACCAGCACCGGGTCGGTCACCGGCGCGGTGAGCAGCCCGGTCGCCGGGTCCTCGGCCGCGCCGCGCCCGGTCCGGCGGTCCATGATCGCGGCGACTTTGTCCATATCGGACGGTCTGGCCGGGCGGATCTGCAGCGTGTGGCCGCCGACGCGGCGCTTCAGCTCGGCGGCGGTGCCGTCGGCGACCACCCGGCCGCGGTCGATCACGGTGATCAGGTCCGCGAGCTGGTCGGCTTCCTCCAGGTACTGGGTGGTTAGCACCACGGTCACCCCGTCGGCCACCAGGTCGCGCACCGCACGCCAGACCTCGCGGCGGGCGTGCGGGTCCAGGCCGGTGGTCGGCTCGTCCAGGCACAGCACCTGCGGGTGGCCGGCCAGGCTGGCGGCGAGATCCAGCCGCCGCCGGGTCCCGCCGGAGTACGTCCTGGACGGACGGCCGGCCACCTCGGTGAGACCGAACCGTTCCAGCAGGTCCGCGACCCGGGCCCGCGCCTGCCTGCGGGACAACCCATGCAGCAGCGCCACCAGCACCAGGTTCTCGGTGCCCGACAGGTCGGCGTCCACCGAGGCGTACTGCCCGGTGAGCCCGATCTTGCGGCGCACCCGCACCGGATCGGCCACGACATCGTGCCCGCAGACATACGCCTGGCCCGCGTCCGGCCGCAGCAGGGTGGACAGGATCCGGATCATGGTGGTCTTCCCGGCGCCGTTCGGCCCGAGCAGGCCGACCACTGTCCCGGCCGGGACCGCCAGGTCCACCGACCGCAGTGCGGTGGTCTTCCCGAATTGTTTCACCAGGCCTTCGGCATAGATACCGAGTGACATTCTTCCCTCCTTTCTCCGATGTCATCCTGTCGTTCGCCGAACCTGGCGGGCAATCCGAGAAACGAACGATGAAATCCGAAACAAGACCGCCGGAAAATGGCATGGAAATGAGCCCGTTGCGGCGCAACGGGCTCATTCAACGAATGTCAGCGGCGCAGGGTCTGTGACGGTTTCTCGCCGAACCGCTGCTGGTATTTGGCCGCGAAATGACCGGTGTGCAGGAACCCCCAGTCCGCGGCGATGCCGGTGACGGTCACCGCGTCGGCCTGAGCGGCCAGCAGCTCGTCGTGGATTCGCCGCAGCCGCACCTCACGCAGGTACTCCATCGGCCGCATGTTCAGGTGTTTGCGGAAGCCGCGCTGCAGCGACCGTTCGGTCACGTCGGCCTCGCGGGCGAGGCTCGCTGTGGTGTGCCGCCACTTCGGGTGGCTCTCGATCCACTCCAGTGCGATGCTCACCGCGCGGGACGGCGCCGCGAGCGTCTCGCCGTTGATCATGCTGGTGTAGTTGTTGGTGTGCGCCACCAGCAGCGCGCTCATCAGCGTCCGCTCGAACCGGTGCGCCACCTGCGGCTGCTCGATCAGCGTGTCCGGCCGGTCCCATTCGGACACCAGCAGCTCCAGCCCGCACCGCCAGCTGCGGCCGTAGCCGGAGCCGACGTCCATCGGCAGCGCGAACCGCAGCGGCCGGCCCAGCGGCGTGTCGAGCAGGTCGGACAGCCGCGCCTCCAGCGCCGCCCGCTCGAACCGGACGATCAGCTGGACGCAGTCGCCGGACCAGCGGATGTCCACCGGGTCGGTCGGCGACAGCACGCACGCCCGGCCCGGCACCGCCCGCACCCGCTCCCGGCCGTGGCTGACCAGCGCCACCCCGGACAACGGCATCAGAACGGCGAAGAACGTCTCCAACGGGTCGGACTCGAAACGTACGTCGCCGCCGTAGCTGATGACACTCACCGACATATCTCTCAGCCGGGCGAACCTGACCCAGGCGTCGAGCGGGGAATCGCCGAGCGGGCTGACCCGGTGCGGCCGGAGTACGCGGTCGATCACCTCGCGCACGTGATCGAGGTCACGCGAACGCGCCAGTTCGTAACCGGCGAGCGGCAACCGTTCCCTGAACAATGTGCAACCTCCGAGTGACGTCTATCGGGGGAAGTCGCCTCGTTGCGGCTCGCGGCATTCCCGGCAGCCCGGTCACCGCGGCTGCGCCGGCAGGGTGAATGTGGCACGGCGCCAACGCCGCACCGGGCACCTCCAGTGCGTTACGGACAGTAGCGGTGTCCGGACGGCATGTGCAATCACGAAACCGCGCGCGTTCATCCCGTTCGCGCCTCGGTCGAGGCACCACTGCGACCAGCGGACCGAGCCCGCGCCGACCAAGTCCTGAGCGAGGTGCTTGTGGTGATGGCCGGCCGATCGCATTCGGTCGACCGGTCGGCGCGCTCAGTTCGGCCAGGCGGCCAGGTACCGGTCGATCTCGGCGTTCAGTTCGGCTTTCCTGGTGTCGTCCAGGAACGAGGCGCGGACGGTGTTCTTCGCGAGGGCCGCGATGCCGGTTTCGTTGAGGTCGAGGAGTTTCGCCGCCACCGCGAACTCGGTGTTGAGATCGGTGCCGAACATGGGTGGGTCGTCGCTGTTGATGGTGACCAGGAGGCCGGCATCGACCATGGTGCGCAGCGGGTGGTCCTCGATGCGGGTGACAGCGCGGGTGGCGATGTTGGAGGTGGGGCAGACCTCAAGGGGGATCTGGTGTTCGCCGAGGTGGTCGAGCAGGGCCGGGTCGCGCACTGCCTGAGTGCCGTGGCCGATGCGTTCGGCGCCGAGGTCCCGCAGGGCGTCCCAGATCGTTTGCGGGCCAGTGGTTTCGCCCGCGTGCGGGACGCTGCGCAGCCCGGCGGCGCGGGCGCGGTCGAAGTACGGCTTGAACTGTGGCCGCGGCACACCGATCTCGGGGCCGCCCAGGCCGAAGCTCACCAGGCCGTCGGGCATCAGGTCCAGCGCGAGGCGCGCGGTCTCCTCGGCGGCGGGCAGGCCGGACTCGCCCGGGATGTCGAAACACCAGCGCAGCACGATGCCCAGCTCCGCCTCGGCGGACTTCCGGGCGTCCTCGATGGCCTCCATGAAGGCGACGTCCGGGATGCCCCGGCTGGTCGAACTGTAAGGCGTGACAGTGAGTTCGGCGTACCGGATGTTCTGCCGCGCCATGTCCTCGGCGACACCGTAGGTCAGCGCGCGGACGTCCTCGGCGTCCCGGATCAGGTCCACAACGGACAGATAGACCTGGATGAAGTGCGCGAAGTCCTGGAAGGTGAAGTACTCGGCGAGCAGCTCCGGGTCGGCCGGGACCTCGCTGGTGCCCTCATGCCGCGCGGCGAGCCCGGCCACCACCCGGGGTGACGCCGAACCCACATGGTGCACGTGGATCTCGGCCTTGGGCATGCCGGCGATGAACCCAGCCAGCTCGGACATCGGCGCTTCTCCTTCGTGATGTGTGCACGCTAGAGATATCAGACGTCCGCATGTCACGCTCGGGACAACTGTTCATCTGGTGCTGTACTGTTCTGCTCATGCTGACATGTGAGACCCGCGAATCGGCCCTGGCCCGCCTTGGCCGGGCGCTGGCGGACCCGACCCGGTGCCGGATCCTGGTCGCGCTGCTGGACGGGGTCAGCTATCCGGGTCAGCTGGCCACGAAACTGGAGTTGACCAGGTCGAACGTGTCCAACCACCTGTCCTGCCTGCGTGGCTGCGGCCTGGTCGTGGCGACCTACGAAGGCCGTCAGGTCCGCTACGCGCTCGCCGATGCCCACCTCGCCCGCGCGTTGAGCGAACTCGTGCAGGTCGTGCTCGCCGTGGACACCGACGAACCGTGCGTCGACGAGGTGACCCAATGAGCGAGGGCACCGAGCGCCGCCTCGACCTGACGCCCAAAGAATGCACCGACGGGTGCTGCACACCCGCCGCAACTGTTGATCCAGACCGCCGCCAGGTGCTGTCCCGGCGAGTACGGCTGCTGGTCGCCGCGACGATCACGTACAACGTCATCGAGGCCATCGTCGCGATCTCGGCCGGAACGGTGGCCTCGTCGACCGCGCTCGTCGGCTTCGGCCTCGACTCGGTGATCGAGGTCGCCTCGGCCGCCGCCGTCGCCTGGCAGTTCTCCGGCAAGGACCCCGAGGCGCGCGAACGGACCGCGCTGAAGGTGATCGCGGTGTCCTTCTTCGCCCTCGCGCTCTACGTCACCGTCGACTCGGTCCGGTCGCTGCTGGGCGCCGAGCCCGCGGAACACTCGACGGTCGGCATCGTCCTGGCCGCGGTGTCGTTGCTGGTGATGCCGGGCCTGTCCTACGCGCAACGCCGTGCCGGCCGCGAACTCGGCTCCGCCAGCGCCGTCGCCGACTCCAAACAGACGCTGCTGTGCACGTACCTGTCCGGCGTGCTCCTGGTCGGCCTGCTGCTCAACTCCCTGTTTGGCTGGTCCTGGGCCGACCCCATCGTTGCCCTGGTGATCGCCGCCGTGGCCGTCAAGGAAGGCCGCGAAGCATGGCGCGGCGACCACTGCTGCTAGATCGACTGGGTCGTCTGGATGTCGATCTCGGACTGGGCCGACTTGAGCTCCTCGATCACGTGGTTG
>CBIMJO010000230.1:0-9840 GCA_966244135.1 uncultured Actinocrispum sp.
AGCGGCAGCTCGACCGTTGCGGTGGTTCCCTCGGGAATCGTGACCTCCAGACGCAGGCGTTCATCGTCCGCGCGCCACGCGATCGAGACTCGGCCGTGGACGGTGTCGTGCGTGAGCGTGGCGTGGGTGAGGCCGCCGCCCGGCCGAGGTGCGATGCGCATGGTGCGGTAGCCGGGCTCGACGGCGGAGAGGCCACCGACGACGCGGTGCACCCAGTTCGCCACCGCTCCGAGCGCGTAGTGGTTTTGGGAGTCCAGCCCGGTCGAGTGGAGGGTGCCGTCCGGACGGATGGCGTCCCAGCGTTCCCAGATCGTGGTGGCGCCCATGGTGACCGGGTACAGGAACGACGGGCAGCCGGTTTCGAGGAGGACCAGATAGGCCTCGTCGAGGTGACCGGTACGGCTCAGGGCTTCGCAGACATAGGGAGTGCCCGCGAACCCGGTGGAAATCCGGTAATCGGCCTTGGCCACCAGCCGTGCGAGCTGTCGACCGGCGTGGAGTTCCTGCGCGGCATCCAGGATCCCGAAACAGATGGCGAGCGCATACGCGGTGACGGTCTCGCCGCTGACCCGGCCTGCCGCGGTGACGTACTCGCGGCGGAAGGCGTCTCGCACCCGTTCGGCGAGTGCGGTGAAGTGGCGGGCGTCGTCGTCTTGTCCGAGCACCGCCGCGGTGTCGGCCATCTCCCTGGTCACGCGGCACAAGAATGCCCCGGCGACGAGGTACCGGTCGGTCTTGCCGCCCGCGGCGTCCTCGTCCGGTGCGTCGGGGTCGAGCCAGTCGCCGAACTGGTACCCGCTGCTCCACAGCCCGTTCTCGTCGAGCCGTCCTTCGACGTCGCGGACGAAGGACGTCATGGAGTCGTACTGCCGGCGCAGGATCTCCGCGTCGCCGTACTCCCGGTAGAGGGCCCACGGGACGCTGACCGCGGCGTCACTCCACAACGCCGTCGGGGGTGCCGGAGTGGACAGCACATCCGGCACGACCATGGGCACGTAACCTTTGGCCCGCTGTTCCGCGGCCAGGTCCTCGAGCCAGGAGCCGAGCACCCCGCGCACGTCGTACAGAAATGCTGCGGTGGGGCCGAACGCGTTGAGGTCGCCGGTCCAGCCGAGCCGTTCGTCCCGTTGCGGGCAGTCGGTCGGCACGCCGACGAAGTTGCCGCGCATCGACCAGACAACGTTGGTGTACAGGCGGTTGAGCAGTTCGTGCGAGGAGTCGAACCAGCCGGTGCGGGGCATGTCGCTGTGCACGACCACGGCTCGTACCTCGTCGAAGGGCCCGTCCACCTCGGCATAGCGGAAACCGTGGAAGGTGAATCGGGGCTCCCAAGTCTCCCCGCCGCCCCGGCAGGTGTACCGATCGGTTGCCGCCGCGGTACGCAGGCTCGTGGTGTCCAGCTCGCCGCCGGAGAGGAGTTCCGCATGCCGCAGGGTGATCGTTGCCCCGGTGGTGCCGGAGGTGGTGATGCGGAGCCAGCCGGCGATGTTCTGTCCGAAGTCGACGATCGCCGTCCCGGACGGGCTTGTGGTGATCGAAACTGGGTGGAGTTCCTCGATCCGCCGGATCGGCTGCGCGCCGGTGGTGACCAGCGTGCCGAGGTCCCAGTCGAACGGCGCGGCCAGTGCCCAGTCCCGGTCGTCGAACCCAGGCGTGCTCCAGCCCTCGGGTTCGAGCTGCGCGTCGTAGGTCTCTCCGTCGAGCAGATCACCCACGAGCACTGCGCCGGACCCGCACCGGAACTCCTCCGCCGAGCTCACGATCTCCGTGCGGTCGCCGTAGTCGAGCTCGAGTTGAAGGAACAAGGCGGGCCGGTCGGTGTAGTGGTTGCGCCGGCCCTCATACCCGATTCGGCCCACGGCCCAGCCATCACCGACGATCGCGCCGACGGCGTTCGCGCCCTCTCGAATCAGGTCGGTGACGTCGTGGCGGCTCACGTGCAGGCGGTGGCGGTAGGAGGTCCAGCCCGGCGCGAGCATCTCGTCGCCCACGCGGACGCCGTTGAGGTAGGGCTCGACGATGCCGAGCCCGGTGACGTACAAGGTCGCCTTCTCGGGTACCGCTGCGGTGAAGTCGCGACGGAAGTACGGCGCCGCGCTGCCCGGCACCGCGGGTGCGACGAAGGTGGCCTTCCAGGAGCGATCCACGAGTTTCCTCTTCAGCTATGGGACAAGTATGAGACACGGTGGACGGCGACCTCGCCCGCGGCGGGCTCGACGCCGAAGGTGCGCCCGGTGAACCCGCCGGCCACCTCGGTGGACAGGTAGCGTCCGTCGAAGGTTCCGAGCACCTGCGCGGTTCCGTCGTCCGCGACGACGGCCAGTTCGACGACGTCGGGCTCGTGCGCCGGCATGGGAGGGGTCGCGATGGGCTCGCGGACCGAGATCCGCAGGGTGACCCGTCCGTGCACCGGCATCTGGGCGACGTTGGTGCGGGCCGGGCCGATCACGACCGTCGCCGTGACCGTTTCCGCGTCGGCGGTGAGCCTGTACCAGTGCGATTCGTCGATCCGGACGAGGAACCGTCCGGTGCCCGCGGACGTGTCGAGCTCGCCGGGGCGGCGCGGACGTCCAGCTGGCTCGGCTGCAGCGCGTTGCCGACTTGCGTCCAGGTGACCAGGTCGGTACTGCGGTGGATCGGCACGCCGGGTGCGTGTTCGAAGCTGGAGCAGGCGACGTAGTAGGCGTCCCCGACCCGGCAGATGCTCGGGTCGGGGTAGAACCCGGCGATGATCGGCGTCGTCACCGCTCGCTCTTCTCCGCGGTCACCACGACCTCGGCACGCAAGCCGATGTCGTCGGTGACGATGATCCGGATCTCGCCGGGCTCGGTGGGCCGGACCACCGCCAGCGCACGGCCGTTGAAGGTCGGGTGGCTATCGTCGGTGAACGGCTCGGTGCTCGCCGGGTCGCCGCTGCCCAGGCCTTGCAACCGACCCGGCCCCTCGACCGTGACCCGCACCCGGCGTTCGACGCTCGTGAAACCGACACCGTCGGCGTCCACGAGAGCGATGTCGACGAAAGCCAGGTCGTCCACGTCGGCCCGGACAACTTGGCGGTCCGCGGTCGCGATGAGACGCGGCTCGCCGGTGGCGGTCCGAAGCTCGGCACGTTCGCCCGTGGAGGCGATGGCTTGGAGGACGCCCGGCGCGTACGGCACCTCGAACTCCGCGCGGTATCGGTGCGGGCTGCCTGCCGGACGCCGGCCGAGCGACTTCCCGTTGAGCAGCAGTTCGACCTCGTCGGCGGCGCTGTAGACCTCGACGACAACCGGCCGGCCTTCGTAGCCGGGCCACGTCCAGGTCGAAAGGGCGTCGGACCAGGCCCACGGTGTGGCATCCACGGCACGCCCGTGGTTTTCCGGTCGCTGGACCGCCAAGTACGGCGTCGAGCGCAGACCGAAGACGATCTCGCGGTAGTACGACGCCGGACGCCGGTTCCCGGTGATGTCGATGTCGCCGCACCAGGCGGTGAGCCAGGGGTAGGCGCCCATGAATCCGGCCGGGGTGTCCGCGTACTGGGAGCGGCCGACACCGGCTTCACCGAGGTAGTCCCAGCCGGTCCAGGTGAAGTCGCCGATGATGTGCGGATGCCTCTGGACGAGGTCCCAGAGCTTGTCGATGTGCGTCGGGAACGTTTCGGCGCCGACGATGACCCGGTGCGGGAACAGGTCGTGATCGAGCTCGTAGCGGCTTTCGAGGTAGTTCATACCCGCGATGTCGAGCGTCGCGAACACCTCGGCGGTACGTTCGGTGACGAGGTCCGACGCTCCGACCTGGTCGAGCACGTCACCCCAGCCCGCCATCGCGGTGTTGATGCCGGTTCCCTCGGCGACCTGCTCGGCGGCCGCGGCCCGGACTTCGTCGAGGGTGGCGAGCAGGCCGTTGACACCGCTGGTCACGAACCGGGTGTCGTCCAGGGCCCGCACCCGCTCGGCGAGCCGGCGCGCCCACACGGCGCCATGCGATGTACCGACTTCCGGGATCTCGTTGCCGATGGAGTAGGCGAAGACGCAGGGGTGGTTCTGGTCCTTGCGGACCATGGCCTCGATGTCGCGTTCCCACCAGTCGGCGAAGTCGAGCGCGTAGTCGAAGTCGCTCTTGCTCCTCGTCCACATGTCGAAGGTCTCGTCCATGACGAGCACGCCGAGCCGGTCGCAGGCCTCGAGCATGGCCCGGCTCATCGGGTTGTGCGCGCTGCGGAGGGCGTTGAACCCGGCTTGCTTGAGCAGCTCGACCCGCCGTTCTTCGGCCCGGCCGATCGCCGCGGCACCGAGCACGCCGTTGTCGTGGTGGATGCACGCACCCCGCAGGTCGACAACCTCGCCGTTGACGCGGAACCCGTGGACCGGGTCGAGCTGGAACGTGCGGACGCCGAAGGTCGTCTCGGCCTCGTCAAGGACGTCGTCGCCGGTGCGGACAGTGACGAGAGCCCGGTACAGGTGCGGCGTGCCGGGGCTCCACAACGCGGGAGCCGGCACGGCCAGCCGCTGCCGGAAGACGGCGTCCTCGCCGGACAGCACGCTCACGGGCGCTCTGTCCGTGGCGACGACGCTGTTCCCGGCGTCCAGCAGCACGGTTTCGACGGTGACCGTGCGAAGACGGCTGTCCTCGTTCTCGATCGTCGTCGCGACCTCGACGACGGCCCGGTCGGCGTCGACATCGCGCGTCACCACGCGTACGCCGTCGAGGGCGACGTGGATGGGCTCGGCGACGATCAGGTGGACGGGCCGGTGGATGCCCGCGCCGGAGTACCAGCGGGAATCGCGATGGGCCCGCGCCTCGACCCGCAGCACGTTCTGCTCGCCGTAGCGGAGGAAGTCGTCGGCCTTGATCGAGAAGCCGGTGTAGCCGGACGCCCAGCGCCCGGCCAGGTCGCCGTTGAGGTAGACCAGGGCCGACCGGTAGACACCCTCGAAGTCGATCCGGATGCGCTTGGCGGCGTACTCCTCGGGCACGAAGAACTTCTTCGTGTATTCCCAGGTGCCACCGCGGAAGAAGCCGGTCGGCGCGCCGTCACCGCGTTCGGGATCACGCAGGGTTCCGATCACGGCGTCGTGCGGCAGGGTGACGGTCTCCTCGGGTGGCGAGACGCCGAGTTCGGCGAACTCGTTCACCTTCGGGCGGACGGTCCAGTCTTCGCAGAACTGCTGCCGCTTCACGCGTTCACCTTCGGCAGCTGGGCCCCTTCCTGCGACACGGGCACCGTGCGGCTGATCTTCATGAGCTGTTCGAGGGTTTCTTCGGACAAGAGCCCTGGTGCGGCACGCATGAACGACCGCATCGGCAGGTGGGCGGCCATGGCGAGACCGTCCTGGTTGGCCTTCTCGAAGTCCGCCGCTTGCTCGGCGTGCAGGTTGCGGGTCATGCTCTGCCGGAATTCTGCACCGACGACCGGGTGCGCCGACCACTCGCCGAAGGTCGATTCCATCGTGAGCTCCTGGATGACCGGGTCGCCGACCAGGGAAATCCCGGCTTCGGCGACGATCGTGGACGAGCTCTCGCCGACCTGGATCCGGTAGGCGCCGCCCGTGACGACCCAGCCCTCCATGGTCACGTCCCAGTAGGCGAACGCGCGGCGGTCGAGGTCGAACGTGACGTCAGTGGAGTGGCCCGGCTCGAGGAACACCTTCTGGAACGCCCGCAGTTCGCGCTCCGGCCTCCGGACTTCACCCGTGTCGGTGGCGACGTACAGCTGCACCACGTGCTTGCCGGCTCGCGTACCGGCGTTGGTGACCCGCACGGTCGCCATGGCGGTGTCCGGTCCGGTCACAGCGACGGCCAGATCGCCGACCTCGAACCGGGTGTAGCTCAGGCCGTACCCGAAGGGGTAGCGGACCTCCCGGCCGACGGTTTCGTAGTACCGGTAGCCGACCAGCACGCCCTCGCCGTAACGGACGTGCCCGGCCTCGCCGGGGAAGTTGATGTGTGAAGGGGTGTCTTCGAGCCGCAGCGGGATGGTTTCGGCGAGCCGGCCGGACGGGTTGACCACGCCGAACAGCACGTCGGCGAGGGCGCCGCCGCCGGCCTGGCCGAACAGCCAGCCTTCGACGATGGCGTCGACGTCGTCGTGCCAGCCCTCGAGGGAGACGACGCCGCCGTTGTTGAGCACGACGACCGTACGCGCGGCAGCAGCAGCCACTGCGCGGATTGTCTCGACCTGTTCGGCGGGGAGGGCAAGCGACGTCCGGTCGTAGCCTTCGGCCTCGATCGCCGTGCCCGCGAACACGACGGCGACGTCGACTCGGCGGGCCACTGCCGCAGCGTCGGTGGGGGAGTAACCGCGTGCGTGCACGACCGTGGCGCCGCGTTCCCCAGCCAGCGCGGTGATCTCTTCGAGCGGAATGTCCACGGCGGTGGAGTTGACCCGTGAACTGCCGTCGCCCTGGTACCGCGGGGTCACGGCCAGTTCGCCGATCACCGCGATCGTGGTGGTTTCTTCCAACGGCAGCACGGCGTTGTCGTTCTTGAGGAGCACGACGCAGTCGGCCGCGAGCTTGCGGGCGAGCGCGTGGTGAGCCGGTGCGTCGAAGGTGCCTTGTTCTTCGTCGTTGCCAAGCCGGGCCAGCTCCGCGACGCGGGCCACTGATCGATCCACTGTGGATTCTTCGATCCGGCCGGACCGAACCGCGTCGACGACCTTCTGCGCGCTGAGCCCGCCGGTACCGGGCATCTCGAGGTCGAGCCCGGCCACGAGCGCGGCGACCCGGTCCACGACGGCTCCCCAGTCGGAGATCACCGTGCCCGAGTAGCCCCACTCGGTACGCAGGACGTCGGTCAGCAGCCACCGGTGCTGCGACGCGTAGACACCGTTGATCCGGTTGTAGGAGCACATGACGGTGGCCGGGTGAGCCTCGGTGACGACGCGTTCGAAGGCGGGGAAGTAGATCTCCCGCAGGGTGCGGTCGTCGACGTCGGCGCTGATGCGCATCCGGTCGGTTTCCTGGTTGTTGGCGGCGAAGTGCTTGACCGAGGCACCCACACCTTCGTTCTGCAGGGCGCGGACGTAGGCGCTGCCCAGCACACCGGACACCAGCGGGTCTTCGGAGAAGTACTCGAAGTTCCGCCCACACAAGGGGGAGCGCTTGATGTTCACCCCCGGACCGAGCAGGACGTCGACCCCTGCGGCGCGGGCTTCCCGGCCGAGTGCGGCCCCGAGGTGCCCGGCCACCTCGGGGTCCCAGCTGGAACCGATCGCGACCGCCGGGGGGAAGCAAGTGGCGGGGACGCTTTCCGGGATGCCCTTCGAGTAGTCCTCGACCACTTCGCGGCGGACGCCGTGCGGGCCGTCGCCGAGGAAGATCGAGGGGATGCCTGCCTCGGGGTAGGCGTGCGTCCGCCACTGGCCCTGGCCGCTGAGCAGTTCTGCCTTCTGCTCGAGGGTCAGCTTGGTGGTGTCCATGATCGGGTGTGTTCCTGTTCTGGTCGGTGGTGCGGCTTACAGTGCGTTCGCGCGGGCGAGGGACCCCAGCCAGCCGAGGCTCGGCTTGGGGTGGCGCTCGAAGGTCTCGCGGTCGACGGCGATGAGCCCGAAGGTGGGTTCCCAGCGTCCCCATTCGAAGTTGTCGAGCAGCGTCCAGTGCACGTAGCCGCGCACGTCGGCGCCGTCCTCGATGGCGTCATGCAGCCCTCTCAAGGCAGCCTTGGTGTAGGCGATGCGGCGTTCGTCGTCGGGGGTGGCGATGCCGTTTTCGGTGACGACGATCGGGACGTCCCCGACCACCTCGCGGGTGTGCCGGACGGCGATCTCGAGCGCGTCCGGGCGGTAGGCCCATCCCACCAGGGTGTTGTCCGGGTGCTCCGGGTGCGGAACGATGCCGTTCTCGTCGACGAGCTGGCTGGTGTAGGACTGCACGCCGACGAAGTCGTCGCCGCGGGCGGCTTCGAGGTACATGTCCTCCCAGATGCTCTGCACCTCGGCGTGCTTGGCTTCCCCGCCCTCGGCGGGCACGAGCGCCTGGTTCGCGACCGTCCACCCGACCTTGGCGCCGGTGGCCCGCCGAACGAGGGGCGCCACGGCCCGGTGCGCCTCGATCAGCGCGGTGCCGATCTTGACGTCGGGCAGCGCCCCGAACGGGTACGGCCGCCCGGCAGCGACCTCGGCCAGCGACCAATGGGTGACAGACAGGACATTGGGCTCGTTGATGGTGCACACCCACTCGACGCCGTCGAGGATGGTGACGGCCTGCTCGACGTACCGCGTGAAGAGATCGACGGCGTCATCGCGCAACCAGGCTTCGTGGGCGCCCAGCCATCGGGGGTGGGTGAAGTGGTGCAAGGTCACGACAGGGGTGAGTCCCAGCCCCAGCGCGGTGTCGATCATCCGCCTGTAGTGCGCCAGTGCCGCCCGGGAGAACTTCCCGGGGACCGGCTCGATCCGCGACCACTCGAGGCTGAACCGGTAGGCGGTGAAACCGGCTTCCGCCAGCAGGCGCATGTCCTCTTCGTAGCGGTGGTAGCTGTCCACCGCGTCGCCGCTGTATTGGACGTGCGGGGCTGCGTCCTGCTCGAGCTGCCACCAGTCGTTGTTCAGGTTGTTGCCCTCGACCTGGTGGGCCGCGGTCGCGGCGCCCCAGAGGAATCCGTCGGGGAACGTACGTAGCACGGGAGATCTCCTTCGAGTTGTCGCTTACTTGACGCTGCGGATGCGCCAGGCCGTCAAGCCGGCACCTGCTGCGAGAACAGCCGCAGTGAGGAACAGTGCGGCGTAGTTGCCACCACCCCCGATGGCCAGTACGAGCGGCGCGAGGATCGGGGCGATCGCGCCGGCCGGGTTGCCGGCGATGTTGTAGTAGATGCTCATGTACTTGCCGGCCTGGGTTTCCCGGTCCGGCATCACGTCGCTGACCAGCGCCAGGTCGACCGTGCCGAACATCCCGACGCCCAGCGTCAGCAGGATCGCTCCCACGCTGTAGAGGATCAGTTCGTGGGCCGCGGAGGCGACGACCAGACCAGCGGCCATCGCCGCCGTGGCTCCGTAGATGAACGGCTTCCGCCGCCGGATCCGGTCGGAGATCATCCCGCTGACGATGGCGGATCCCATGCCGACCAGCAGCCCGATTCCGCCGAGCAGCGCGAGCTTCTGCCCGGCCTCCGCCGGGACGAGCTTCAACCGGTCCAACATGAAATAGAACTGGTAGGTGATGAAGAAGTTCGTTGCCAGGGTGAGGAGGAACTTCCCGACCAAGACGAGAGAGAAGTCCCGGTGGGCGAACGGGTTGAAGGTCAGCTCCCTGAAGAACCCGAACACCGACACCGACGACCGGCCGGCGGGGGCGGGACGGTCGGGAACGGTGAACACGAAAAGCACCGAAGTCACCGCCAGGACCAGCACCGGCAGGAGGAAGAGCAGCACCTGGTTGCCGAGGAGCAGACTCCCGGTCAGGGTGGCCGCCACGCCGGCCAGCTGTCCGGTGACGCCGCCCAGCGCACTCAGCTTGCCGCGCTGCGCTTCCGGGACCCATTCGGCGATCACGGGGGTGACCGCGGTCGCCGCGAACGTCCCGCCGATGTTCGCGATCACCCACCCGATCATGACTGCCGTGACCGACGACGCCGCGGCGATCATGAGCGAACCGGCGATGTTGATGACGATGCCGAGGAGCAGGTACGGCCGCCGGCGTCCCCAGGCCAGGCGGGTCCGGTCGCTGAGGGTGCCGATGATCGGGCCGACGATGATCGTTCCGAGTGCGCCGATCCCGATGACCAGCCCGAGGCTGCTCTCCTTCGTAGCTGGATCGATGAGCTGGATCTTGTAGGCGAGGCTGAACAGCGACGGCAGCAGGATCACGAGCCCCAGGCCGAAGTTGGTCAGCGAGTAGACGGTCATGAACCACGCGCTGA
>CBIMJO010000231.1:0-9833 GCA_966244135.1 uncultured Actinocrispum sp.
CATCGCCATCGCGGTGCTGATCCCCTGCCCCACCTCGGCCCTGGGCACCTGCAGCACCACCCGGCCGGCCGCGGTGACCTCCAGGGCGAGCCGCTCCGAGGTGGGCAGCGCCAGCGTGGTCAGCAGATCGCCGAGGTCCACATAGTCGGTGAGGTCGGGCAGCCCGGGCAGGGCCACGCCGACCGGCGCCGCGTCCGACACCAGGCCGAACCTCGCGACCAGGGTCAGCGTCGGCGCGCCGGCCAGCAGGGCGAGCACCTTGCGACGCGCGAAATTGTTGTCCGCTGCGGTTTTCTGCCCAGCGACATCCATGTTATCTTATTTCTCCGGGGACAATTAGCGTGCACAGTCAATTCGCCCGCGCCGAATGCGGCCGTGGCGGCGGCCCACCGTCTGCCGATGATCACGCGACCAGCAGACGGAACGGTCATTCAGTGTGGGGTGGACGGACGCTGGACTGTGGTAGGGCTCGGACAGGGGCCGTTACCGCTGCTGGATCGTCAGCATGCTGGTCGACGCCAGAACGGAATGGCGGTTCAGTCACGGGACTGTAGCCGCCGCATGCATGCCCTGCAAGCGGCGGGGGGATTGTTGGGGGCGTCCCCTAATCCCCTAATGCATTCCCCCGTCGAAGCCCCCGGAAAACCAGGGCCGAAATGGTTGACGATCCCCAACCGGCTCTTTAGCCTCACACCACCGCTTTTGGATTCCCCTTTCCGGGGGAACCATGCCGTGAAGTCCACTCCAGGAAGGTCTCGATGCCCGCACAGCAGTCGCGGCGCAAGGTCACCACCATCTGGACCCGGGTTCTGCTCATCGCCCTCGTGCCGAGCGCCGCCGTGCTGGCGGTCGGCGCCACCGTGGCGATCTACCTGGTGAACCAGGGATCCAAGATCAACGGCTTCGCCGAGGACGTGCGCGGCGCGCTCCCGCCGATGTCCGCCTTCGTGGCGGGAATCCAGGAGGAGCGCAGGCTCACGATGGAGCGCGCCACCGGTCAGGGTGACAGCCAGGTCCGGCTGGAGGCCCAGCGCCGCCAGGTGGACGACGCGGTCCCCGACATGGACCGGACCAGCGAAGCGCTCGCCGCCAACGGTTCCGACGACCTGCGCGCCACGCTGACCGCGCTCACCGAGGAGCGGCACAGCCTGCAGAACCTGCGCAGATCGATCGACGGCAACGTGATCGACGCGTGGAAGGCCTACCAGTCCTACAACGACATCCTCGACTTATGTGGCGCGACCATCCAGGGCATCGCCCGCTCGGCCGCCGACGCGGAGGCCGGCTTCGAGCAGATGATCAGCTACGACCTGTTCAAGTCCGCCGAGGCGATGTCGCGCTCGCACGCGATGGCCGTGCGCGCGGTCGCCCAGGGGCTGGACGGCACCCAGTTCCACGAGCTGGCCCACCAGCTCGGCATGTACCACGAGCAGGTCAAGTCGATCGTGCCGCGGATGACCCAGCAGGAGCGGGACTCCTATGCGGCGCTGAACAAGACGCCCGCCTGGTCCACATTGGTCGCCAACGACAACTCGCTGATGAACCGGGGCCCGGTCAAGGAGGCGGTGTCGTTCGACATCCCCGCCTGGGAATCCGCCGCGCGGCAGGTCGGCCAGAGCCTGATGTCGTTGTACCAGACCCATTCCCAGTACGCCGCGGACCTGGCCGCGGACAGCGCGCATTCGGCGTTCCTGCTGTCGATCCTCGGCGGCGGCGCCATCCTGCTGATCGCGGTGGCCGCCATGGCGGTCGCGCTGCAGCTGTCCCGCAAGCTCGTGCGGCGCTTGCGAACCCTACGCCAGCAGACCCTGGACCTGGCCCACCATGGGCTGCCGCATGTGGTCGCGGAGATCCGCGAGGGCAAGCCGATCGACCTCGAACGCCAAGTCGCCTGGCTGGACCACGGCGGTGACGAGATCGGCCAGGTCGCCGACGCGTTCAACACCGCCCAGCGCACCGTGATCACCACCGCCGTGCGGGAGGCCGAGACCAGGCAGGGCGTGCGTTCGGTGTTCCTCAACATCGCGCGGCGCAGCCAGACCATCGTGCACCGGCAGCTCAAGGTGCTGGGGTCGGCCGAGCGGTCGGCCGAGGATCCCGACCAGCTGCAGCTGCTGTTCAAGCTCGACCACCTGTCCACCAGGGCCAGGCGCAACGCCGAGAACCTGATCATCCTGGCCGGTGAGCAACCGGGCCGGCAGTGGCGCAATCCGGTGTCCCTGCGGGACATCGTCCGCGGCGCGATCGCCGAGACCGAGGAGTTCACCCGGGTGGCGACCACCGGCATCCCGGACGTGTCGATCGCCGGCGCCGCGGTGGCCGACATCGTGCACCTGCTCGCCGAGCTGGTCGACAACAGCACCGAGTTCTCGCCGCCGGACGCCAAAGTGGAGGTTCGCGGCCAGGTTGTCGGCCGCGGGGTCGTGCTCGAGATCGAGGACCAGGGCCACGGCATGACCGATGCGCGGCGCGAGACGCTCAACACCATGCTGCACGACGCGCCGGACTTCGACGTGATGGCGGCGTCCACGCAAAGCCGGGTCGGGCTGTTCGTGGTGGCCCGGCTGGCCGCCCGGCGCGGCATCCGGATCACCCTGCGCGAGTCGGTCTACGGCGGCATCGACGCGATCGTGCTGATCCCGGTCGAGCTGGTCGCCGACCCGCCGTCCGCAATGGACAATCCCGTGTCGGCGCCGCGGGGCCTGGTCAAGGCACCGGACGGACCAGACCCGGCCAAGCACCGGACACCCGCCCCACGCACCGAGAACGAGCCGAGGCGCGTAACGGGCTCGATGGACGCCCGCCGCGAGCGGTACGGGTGGAGGTGGCCGAAGACATGACGGACGAGGTGGACGGGCCGGTCCTGCCGCGATGAAGTCAGAGGGGGAAACGTGGTACGACGACGAAGCCGGTCCACTGGTGCCGTTGTACGCGGTGACCGGCGGCCGCACGCACTCCGGACCGTACGACCTGGACCTGATCACGCTGGTGGTGGCGACCGCCCCGGACCTCCACGCCCCGCTGGTCAGCCCGGAGCACGCGGACGTGCTGTGGGCGTGCGCCTGCCCGGCGTCGGTCGCGGAGGTGTCCGCGTTGGCGAACCTGCCGCTGGGCGTGGCGAAAGTGCTGATCAGCGACCTGGTCGAGCGCGACTTCGTCCAGTTCCGCTCGACCTGGCAGCCGGACGCGCCCGACCTGGAGATCCTGCAGCGGGTGCTCGACGGGATCCGCAACCTGTGAGGGCACATTCCAGCGCGTGAGCGGGTCCATCGCTCTCCGTATCATGGGCCCGTGACCGTTGCCGAACCTGCGAAGCAGAGCCGGACCGACCGCCGCCGGGAGCAGATCCTCAACGGTGCGACCCGGGTGTTCGCCGAGAAGGGCTACCACGAGGCCGGCATCGCCGACATCGCCACCGACCTGGGCATCGGGCACGGCACGTTCTACCGGTACTTCACCAACAAGAAGGACATCGTCGACCAGGCCGTCGAGTGGGCCACCCGGCAGATCGCCGACACGCTGCTGCACGAGGACCCGTCGGCCAGCACGACCCCGGCCGAGCACCGCGCCCAGATCGAACGCATCTACCTGCGCCTGTTCATGCTGCAGGACCAGCACCCGCACCTGATCCGGTTCCTGTTCCGCCAGGCGAGCGACCCGGCCACGCTCACCCAGGCCCATGACGGGTTCCTCGGGTACGCGGCCCGGTTCGTCCGCAACGGCATGGAGAAGGGGTACCTGCGGCCCGACATCGACGTGGACGTCGCCAGCCAGGCCATGGTCGCGGTCATGTTCGACGTCATGCGCCGCTCGTCGACCTCGACGGTGCCCGTGGAGATGCGCCAGCGCTGGATGTCCACCGGGGCTCGCATGATGCTCGAAGGCCTGCAGCAGCCCTAGGTACGCTCATGAACGTTCCCGCCGGGAGTTCGTGAGGGAGTTTGTGGTGTTGGTGGAGACCAAGCTCCACGTTCCCGCGGTCCGGCGCCCCCTGGTGACCCGGCCGCGGCTGAGCGAGCGGCTCGGCCGTGGGGCCGCGGCGAAGCTGACGCTCATCTCCGCGCCGGCCGGTTTCGGCAAGACGACGCTGTTGAGTGCCTGGCTGGCCACTGCGGGCGGGCGGAATCGTTCGGTGGCCTGGTTGTCGCTTGAGGAGAGCGACCGCGACCCCGCCGCGTTCTGGACGTACGTGATCAACGCCCTGCAACGGGTCGTCCCCGGCGTCGGCGACAGCGCGCTCCCGCTGCTGCAGTCCGCACAGCCACCGATCGAGGCCCTGCTCACCACGGTGATCAACGAGCTTTCGGCTGCGCCGGACGAAGTCGACCTGGTGCTGGACGACTTCCACCTCGCCGACGGCGAGGATGTCCACACCGGACTCGTGTTCCTGCTGGAACACCTGCCCGCGCAGGTGCATCTGGTGATCAGCACCCGCGCCGACCCGGCGCTGCCGCTGGCCCGGCTGCGGGCGCGGGGCGAGCTGGTCGAGATCAGGGCCGCCGATCTGCGGTTCACGGTCGAGGAGGCCGCGGCCTATCTCACCGAGGTCATCGGGTTGAGCTTGTCCCCCAACGACATCGCGGTTCTGGCGGGCCGGACCGAGGGGTGGATCGCCGCCCTGCAGCTGGCGGCGCTGTCGATGGAGGGGCGGGCCGACGTCACTGGTTTCATCGCCGGTTTCGCCGGTGACGACCGGTACATCGTCGACTACCTGGTCGAGGAGGTCCTCGCGCGGCAACCCGCGCAGATCCGGGACTTCCTGATCCGAACGGCCATCCTGGACCGGCTGAGCGGCCCGCTGTGCGACGCCGTGACCGGCACCCAAGGCGGCAAGGCGATGCTCGACGGCCTGGACCGGGCCAACCTGTTCGTGGTCCCGCTCGACGACAACCGCCAGTGGTACCGCTATCACCAGCTGTTCGCCGATGTCCTGTACACGCGATTGCTGGACGAGCAGCCCGAGCGGATCGCCGACCTGCACGGCCGGGCCAGCCAGTGGTACGAGCAGAACGGCGAACCGTTCCCGGCGGTCCGCCATGCCCTGGCCGCCGGGGACGTCGAGCGAGCCGCCGGACTGGTCGAACTGGCCATCCCGGCCCTGCGCAGGAACCGGCAGGAGGCCACCATCCGGGGCTGGCTCGGCCCCATCCCCGACGACGTGATCCGGGCACGGCCGGTGCTCGCGGTCGGACTCGCCGGAGCTTTGGTCGCCGGTGGCGAGTTCGACGGCGTCGAGGACCGGCTCGCCGACGCCGAGCAGCACTGGAACGGGACGGTCGTCGACGAGGACGAGTTCTCTCGCCTGCCCGCGGACATCGCGCTCTACCGGGCTGCGCTGGCGTTGGCAGGCGGAGACGTATCCGCCACGCATCGCCACGCTCAGCTCGCCATCGACAGCACCAACGACTCTTTTCGGCAAGCCGCGGCAGCGGGCCTGCGCGGGCTCGCGTTCTGGGGCACCGGCGACCTCGACGCCGCGCACGGCACCTATCTGTCCTGTGTGGACGGACTGCGGCGGTCCGGGCACATCTCCGACGTCCTCGGCTGCTCCATCACGCTGGCGGACATCCGTATCACACAAGGGCGGCTGAGCGAGGCGTCGCGCACTTACGAGCAGGCCCTGCAGCTCGCCTCCCCCGAAACCCGTGGCGTGGCGGACATGCACGTAGGGCTGAGCCAGATCCTCTGTGAGCGCAACGATCTGGACGCGGCCGCCCGGCACCTGTCGCACAGCAGCGAACTCGGCGAGCACACCGGGTTGCCGCAGAACCCCTACCGCTGGCGGGTCGCGATGGCCCAGCTGCGGGTGGCGCGAGGCGATCTGGTCGGCGCGCTGGATCTGCTCGACGAGGCTCAGCGCGTGTACATCGGCGACTTCTCCCCGAACGTGCGGCCGATCCCGGCGCTGCGGGCCCGAGTGCTGGCCGCGCAAGGCAAAGTGGGTGAGGCGCTGCGCTGGGCACAGGACCAGGGCCTGTCCGCGGACGACGAACTTTCGTACCTGCGCGAGTTCGAGCACATCACCCTGGCCCGGATCCTGCTGGCGCAGGGCGACGAGGACCCCCTGCGTGAAGCGGACCGGCTCCTTCGGCGCCTTCGGACAGCCGCTGAGGACAGGATCGGAAACCTCATCGAGATCCTGGTGCTGCAAGCTCTGACCCAGCACGCCCTCGGTGAACCCGTTGGCGCGCTGCTGGATCAGGCGCTGGCTCTGGCCGAGCCCGAGAACTACGTTCGGGTGTTCACCGGTGAGGGAGCGCCGATGTTCACGTTGCTCAAGGCTGTCGTGAAGAAGCGTCCCTACGTTCGTATGCTGCTGGACGCCATGGCCTCCCCCACGCCGTCCGCGGGTCTCGTCGATCCCCTGAGCGACCGCGAACTGGACGTCCTGCGCCTGCTGGCAACCGATCTGGACGGGCCCGACATCGCCCGCCGGCTCACGGTTTCGCTCAACACCCTGCGCACCCACACCAGGAACATCTACGCCAAGCTCGGCGTCAACAACCGCCGCGCGGCGGTCCGCGCAGCCGGGGAGCACAACCTGCTGTAGCGCCTCACCAGCGGAATCACCAGATGTGGTGAGGCGCGCTCACCACATCGGTTCCTACCTTTCGGCCCATGTCAGCCGACCTCCCGGACCGCCCCGGCCGGTACGAGATCCGTCTCCTCGGACACCTCGACGCCCGCTGGGCCGCGCGGTTCGACGAAATGACCCTCACCACCACCCGCGACGGCAGCACGGTCATCGAAGGACCCGTCGTGGACCAGGCCGCACTGCACGGACTGCTCCGCAGCCTGCACGACATCGGCCTGCCGCTGCTGTCCGTCTCCCCCACCCCACCCAGGAGCACCGCCATGACCGCCACCAGGAAGACCGCCTTGGTCGCCGGAACGTTCTACCTGATCACGTTCCTCGCCTCGATTCCGGCCCTGATCCTGCTCACACCCATCCTGCGGGACCCTGTGCACATCAACAGCGCCCGCCTGCAATGGGGCGCCCTGCTCGACATCGTCAACGCGTTCGCCGGAATCGGCACCGCCGTCACGCTTTTCCCGGTGGTCAAACGGCAGAACGAAGCCGCCGCGCTCGGTTTCGTCACCTCCCGGGTCATCGAGGCGGCGGTCATCCTGATCGGCGTCGTGTGCCTCCTCGCCCTCCTGCGGCTGTCAGCCGGACCCGACACCACCGCGCTGGCCAAGACGCTCGTCGCGGTGCGCGACTGGACGTTCCTGCTCGGCCCCGGCGTGATGCCGGCCCTGAACGCCGTTCTGCTCGGTTCGCTCCTCTACCGCTCCCGGCTGGTGCCTCGCGTCATCCCCGCGGTCGGCCTGCTCGGCGCGCCTCTCCTGCTGGTCGCCGCCCTCGCCACCCTGTTCGGCCACCTCGACCAGGTCTCCCCCTGGGCCGCGATCCTCACCCTCCCGGTTGCCGCCTGGGAGTTCTCCGTGGGCGTCTACCTGGTCGTCAAGGGCTTCAGGCAAGTGGATTGAGGACGAGGTAACCGTCCAAACGCGACACTCGATCGGTGTCCGGGTCGGGCGGCAGCTCGTGGCCCAAGTTGCCGGCGCGGACCTCACCGATCCACTGGTCGTGCTGGTACTCGTGGTTGACCAGGGCGACCAGGAGATGGGTGGCGACGACGGTGAGCTGGGCCGGGGCGCCGACCCGGCCGGCGGCGATGTCGTTCATCCGGGCGTGCACGCGTTCGGCGACGGTGGCGCGGAACTCGGTGAGCCGCTTGATGGTGGGCAGCGCGCCGCGGAACCGCTCGGGCTGCGCGGAGTCCATCAGCCCGTCCAGTCCGGGGTCGGGACTGGGCTCGGCCGCGGTGAGGTTGCGGATCATGAAGTGGGCGACGTGCGCCTGGTGGCCGAGGTGCCAGCCGATGGCGCTGGAGTTCTCATGGGGCCGCCACGTCACCTCGTCCGGGGTCAGGTCCTGCCACAGTTCGTCGGTGTAGGCGCGAGCGCGGTCGTACTCGCGGAGCAGGGCTTGCACCTCGTACACGGGTCACCTCTGAGGAGTCGGGGCGGGTACTGCGACCGGTTCGGCCAGGATGGCATGTCACGATGACGGCCATGGATGACCACCACGTCGCCGGGCACTGCGCCGGCCTGGCCGCCGAGTGCCTGCTGAAGATCCGCGCGACCAGTGACCTGTCCGGCCGTGACCTGGGCGATGCCGGTGATGCCGCTGCTCAACGCGTCCTCGCGGCAGCGCTCACCGAGCTGCGTCCCGGCGACGCCGTGCTGTCCGAGGAGTCCACCGACGACCCGGTCCGGCTCGCCGCCGAGCGGGTCTGGATCGTCGACCCGCTCGACGGCACCCGCGAGTACACCGAGCCGGGCCGCACGGACTGGGCGGTGCACGTCGCGCTGTGGGAACGGGGTGAGCTGACCGCCGGCGCGGTGGCCTTGCCTGCTAACGGAACCATAATGTCCACTTCAGACACTCTGCGTCCGGTGCCGCAGCCCGATGGCAAGCCGCGCATCGTGGTCAGCCGGACCCGGGCACCTGAGTTCGTCAGCCACCTGGCCTCGGTGCTGGACGCCGTGGTGCTGCCGATGGGGTCCGCCGGGGCGAAGGCCTCGGCGGTCGTGCGCGGCGAGGCCGACGTCTACGTGCACGGCGGCGGGCAGTACGAGTGGGACTCGGCCGCACCGGTCGCGGTGGCCCGCCGCTATGGCTTGCACACCAGCCGCCTCGACGGAACCCCGCTGGCATACAACCAGCCCAACCCGTACCTGCCCGACCTACTGGTGTGCCGCCAAGACCTCGCCGCCCTCGTCCTGGACACCCTGGCGTCGGCGTGACCACCCGCCGACCTCCGGCAACGAGAAATGTCAGACCGTTGCAGGCGCCCGTGCTGTGGGTTCAAGTGGTCGCGCCGGAGCAGCGGCGACGGCGCGTGGATGGTGCGCTGCGCCCCCGAAGGGGTCTTCCACGGGCACTCGCGCGGCATCACTCACTACGCGTCCCGCAGCGGGGATCCATTGTGGCACACGGCCGTTGTCAAGTAGCCCTTGGGCGGAGTCAGGCCGTCACCTGGCTCGAGGCGGCCAGGCCGACCACGGCTGCTGCTTGCCGGTAGGCGGCGAGGGCTTCTTCCACGTGGCCGGCCTGCTCCCGGAGGGCGGCGATGTGGAGGGGGTGCGGGCGCTGAGGCGGGTCAGGCCGAGTTCGGACAGGGTGTCGGCGGCTTCGTGGAGGGTGTGGATGGCCTCGTCTCGGCGGCCGAGGTCCCAGGCGGCGCGGCCCAGTGCCGACTTGGCTTCGGCGCGGCTCAATCGAAACGCGGGGCCGAGGCGGGTCAGGGCTGCCGTGGCCAGTGTGTGGGCGCGCTCTGGATCTGTTGGGAGCAGCGCGCCGCTCAGCTCAACCTCGCACCGCGCGATGTCCGCCGCAGAGCCGAACTCCACCGATGCCCGCAGTGCCGACTCAAGGACGTCCACTGTCGACACACCAGCGCGGGCCACCCGCGCGCGAGCCAGGGTGTCCGCGCCGGCCGCGGTTCGGTGGGCGGCGATCGCGCAGTCAGCGAGTTCCATGGCCTGGCCAAGGTCGCCTGCCTGACGGGCGATTTTGCTTGCGTTCCAATACGTGTCCGCCAGGCTCTCCGGTCGCGAGAGCAGTTCGGCGGCCTTGGTGAGCAGGGCATTCGCCGTCGTGGGGTCGTCCTGCTCATGGCGGATCGCGGCGAGGTGGCTGACCAGTTCCAGAGCGACCGGGGTGGCGTCCAGTTCGAGCGCGCGGATCGCCGCTAGTGCTGTGGCCGGGTAGGTTTGCCGTGTTATCGGCGGATCCAGGTTTCCGCTGGGCGTGCGGCCGGAAG
>CBIMJO010000232.1:0-9819 GCA_966244135.1 uncultured Actinocrispum sp.
CGAGAAGGTTGGATCTTCCGGCCGAGTCCGTGGATTTTTCGGCCGAATGTTAGATTCTTGCGCGCGAGGGTCCAAGCGTTACAGACGTGCTACGGCCGCGTCAATGGGCAGCTTCTGAACACAGAAAGAGGGCAGGCCCGCGCCGGGCCTGCCCTCTCTGGTCTTCGCTTTGCTGCTAGAACATCTTCCCGCTGATGCGCACGCCCGGCGTCACCGTCTCGACGCCGAGACCGGTCAGCACGATCTCGCCGGTCTGGCCGGTCACCACCTCGGGCACCGGGTCGCCCTTGAAGATCACCGCCATCACCCGCATGCCGACATCCTCAAGGCCCCGGCCGGACTTGACCTCGGTGAAGATGTCACCGATCTTGATCGGGCCGTGGTAGCACCGGCCGAACAGCCGGACGGTGTTCCCGCCGAGCATGGGGTCGCCCCGCAGCTCGGCGAACTCGATGCGCCGCAATTCATCCTCCGCGCGCTTCGCCCCTGTACTTCGTTGTACGCGGGCCACCCCGCGAGCCCGCCCTGATCCAACACTGTTGACAGAAGAACGAACAGAGGCGGAGCCGAATTCGTCGCCGCCGGGTGTTGCGTGGCCGAACTCGGCGGCCGCGCTATTGGCCACGACTTGACCAACCCATTGCGTACTGTCTGCAGTATTAAAGGTGAGGTCTTTACAGGGTTCTCGCCAGGAAAGTGGATCTGCTACTAAGGTCGTAGCTGGTGGGTCCGCGCGACAGACGCGGGCTGGGCCTGCGGGTTCGTAGCGTTGCGGCATGATCGAGATCGAGTCGCTGATCAAGAAATACGGCAGCCGTAGCGCCGTTCAGGATCTGTCGTTCACCGTCCGGCCGGGGCAGGTGACCGGATTCCTTGGGCCGAATGGCGCAGAAAAGTCGACCACCATACGATGCGTTGTCGGCCTTTCCCGGTCGTCGAGTGGTCGGGCCCAGATAAACGGACACGCGTACCGGGATTTCCCGGACCCGTTGTGTCAGGTCGGCGCGCTTTTCGAGGCTCCGCCGGTCCAGCGCGGACGGACCGCGGTCAACCATCTCCGGGCGATCGCGCAGACCCACGGCCTGTCCCAGAGCCGGGTGATCGAGGTGCTCGGCCTGACCGGGTTGTCGTCGGTGGCCGGGCGGGCGACTGCCGGGTTCTCACTGGGGATCGCGGCGGCGCTGCTGGGCGACCCCGGGGTGCTGCTGTTCGACGAGCCGACCAACGGGCTGATCCGGACCTCACTCGTGGCCGTGCCGCATCGGCTGCCGGTGTTGTGGGCCAAGGCTTTCGTGCTCGTCGCGGGGTCGGCGCCGGTGGTGGCCGCATGCTATTTCGCTTCTTCCTGGCTCATCAGGCTTTTGCGTTGCGGCCGTTGCCCTTGGGTGATCCTTCGATTCTACGGGCGTTGTTCGGGGTCGCCGGGGCTACCGTTGCCGCGGGGTTACTGGGGTTGGCCGTGGGGACTTTGTTGCGGAGCACACTCGGGTCGATCTTTGCTTTCGTGGCCCTGCTGGTCGTGTTGCCGCAGGCGCTTCTGGGCGCATTGCCGGCGGCCGCGCAGGAGTTCGTGCTGCCTTTGTGCCGACCTTGGCGTTGCAGGCGATGTTCCAGCTGGGGTGTGGACGCGACATTGGCGAGTCCGCTCAAGGCCACCATTGTCGTGGGTGTGTGGGTGATACTCATGATGGGCGGCGCCGCCGCGGTGCTGCACCGCCGGGACGTGTGAGCTTTCGGGGGTTTCGTGCGCGCTTGGGCCTACGACGTCGGCTTCGCCGCCGCGACGGCTCTTGCGGTCCTGGCAGCAACCGTCGGCGGCGACTCCGCGGTCGGCGTGTTGCGGCCGAGACCGGGGTGATCAGCTTCGGCTGGCTGCTTTTCGTTGCTGTGCACGTGCCTTTGGTGTGGCGTCGACGGTGGCCTTCGCTGGTGTTCTGAGGCGTGCTCGGAGTCGTCTCGTTGTCGGTCCTTTGTGGAGTGACGAGCGTTTTCCTTGTGACCGTCCCGTGGCCGGTGAGGCGGACAACGGTCAGCAGGCCGTGCGGATGGTTCCCGCTGCGCTGCCCGACGTCGTGCTGATGGATGTGCGGATGCCGGTAATGGACGGGATCGAGGCCACTCGCCGCATAGTGTCGTCCGGGTCCCCGGCGCGCGTTCTCATGCTCACCACATTCGACCTGGATGAGTACGTTTTCGCTGCCCTCCACCACCTCGCTCGCGCCCATTCCAACCGCGAAATAGCACCCACACCCACATCTCCGAAACCACCGTAAAGTCCACATCACCCACATCCTCACCAAACTCGGCCTCCGCAACCGCGCCCACGCCATCGTCTACGAATCCGGCCTCATCCACCCCGGCGGCAGCACGCCGGAGGACATCACGTGAATGCGGGCTTTGCACAAGGAGGTTCACCCGGGTGGGCCGAATGCACCAAGACCGTGGCTCACCGGAGTGAACCACGGTCTTGGTGGTGGAGCCGCCTAAGGGAATCGAACCCTTGACCTGCTCATTACGAGTGAGCCGCTCTGGCCGACTGAGCTAAGGCGGCGTGCCCTGAGGGCAAGTGTAGCGGGTCGGGTCGAACGACTTTGCACCACCCGGATGGGTGAGGAGGTGGGCGTCACTGTGGGCTGGGCCGTTCGTTGGTATGGGTGACGCCGGTTGTAGGAGGACCTTCCCGATGCGCAGAGCTATGGCCTTGCCCGTGACCATTGCTGTGCTGGCGTTGTGTGCTGCGCCGGCTGCGGCGGCGCAGCCCCCGGCGACGACGCCCATCCCGGCGCCGAAGGACCCGAACGACCCGCCGGCGTCCCAGCCGAACGGCCCGCAGCCGCTGGGCCACGCGATCGGCGACGCGGGAACCGGCCTGTCGGTGATCCGCCTGCTGCCCGCGTCCGCGCCGACGAACACGATCCTGCCCGGCTATTCTTCGCAGCTGCCCAAGCAGGCCGCGCTGGAGGTCGGCTTCGGCCTGTCCAGCGCCCAGGTGAACTCCGAGTCCTACCTCTCCTACGAGCACTCGATCGCTCAGGCCTCCCCGGGTGGGATCGCGGTGCAGGGTTCCAGCCCGCAGTCGCCGGGAGCGGTCGCGCAGACCGCGCCGCCGGACAACGAGAAGCCCACGACGTTCGGCCTGAACCCGCCGCAGACCCCGATCGACGCCCTGGTCAAGATCAACGCCCTGAACGGCAGCGCCCACGCCCGCTGGAGCGACACCGAGGGCCCCTGCGTGTCGCCGCTGTCGGACGCGAGCACGTCGGTCGCCAGCCTGAGCCTGCTCAACGCGATCCCGACGCTGCCGGGGATCAGCGACCTCTCCGGCAAGCTGACCGACTCGAAGCTCACCCCGGACCAGCAGAACGCGCTGACCGACCAGCTCAAAGCCCTCCCCGGCCCGCTCGCCCAGCTCGGCGGCCTGCTGCCCGGGCCGGGCGGCCAGGGCCAGGGCTCGCTGATCAGCCTGCCGAACACCCTGTCGACCCGCTCGAACGTCCAGCTCGTCGACATCCCGGGCTCGAAGAACAAGGCCGTCCAGGCCACCTCGACCCTGCAGGTCGCGAGCCTGAACCTGCTGGCCGGCACCCCGTTCGCGATCACCCTGAACGTGGTCAGCCAGCCGACGCTGCAGGTCACGTCCACCGGCGACGCCAAGACCTCGACGGTCAAGTACACCGCCCCGGTGTTCCAGGTGAAGCAGGGCGACAAGGTCCTGTACACGCTGGACGCCGCGCACCCCACGTTCGACCTGCCGATCGGCATCCCGCTGCCGGACCTGACCAAGCAGCTGCCGGACAACCTGAAGAACCTCCCGCTGATCGGCGACCTGACCAAGTTCCTGCCCGGCACGCCGGACGCGAACCAGCTCAAGCTGGACATCGGGGTGCTCCGGCTGACCATCGCGGGCCTGCAGCAGAAGGCCCAGGACATGACCGAGCCGTTCAAGGGCCACCAGCTCGCCGCGTCCGCGCGCATGCTCGACCTGCAGGTCCTGCCGACGCAGGCGCTCGGCCTGCCGGGCCTGCCGTCGTCGCTCGCCGAGGTGTCGATGGGTGAGCAGGTCGCCCGGGCCGCCGCGCCCGCAGGTGGGGTTGTCTGCGGCACGACCGGAACCCCGCCGGGCCCGGCGCCGCAGGCCTCGCCGCCGCAGAAACTCGCGTACACCAGCGCCTACCAGGCGGTGCCGATGTTCTGGACCGGCGCGGCGATGCTGCTGATCGGCGTGATCATCGTGGCCGCGATGCCGGTCCACCGCCTGCGCCGCCACGAAGAGGACTAGCCGTAGTACAGGGTGGTGACCATCGCTTCGACGGCGATCCGCGGTTTGACGTTCAGCTCCAGCGCCTCGCGGCAGGCCAGCACCGCCTCGAGGCGCCGGAGCGTGGACTCCGGTGACCACGACGAGGCAGCGGTCCGCGCGTCGTCGGCGTGGTCCGGGTGGTTGAACACGGCCGTGGAACCCGCTCCCACAACGAGAACGTCGCGGTAGAAACCGGCCAGGTCGACCAGCGCAAGGTCCAAAGTGTCCCGTTGGGTTCGCGTGGCGCGCGACTTCTGCCTGCGTTCCAGCTCTTTCAACGCCCCGGCCGAGCCACGGGTCGCCGATGCCGTCCCTTTCCCGGTTCCGCCGGCGCCCAAAGCGGTCTTCAACGCCTCGCGCTCGACCTCGTCCCGCGACTCGCTCTGCTCGCTCGCCTCGGACTCCGCGGCCTTCACCAGCTCGTCCGACAACGTGAACACATCGCCGGGCCGCCGCAGCCCCAACGGGATCCGCAACACCGATTCCCGGCGCTGACGTGCATGCTCGTCGGTCGCGAGCCGACGGGCCCTCCCAACATGGCCCGCAGAAACAGAAGCAGCCCACGTGGCGGTCGCCGGATCGACGCCATCACGGTCCACCAGCACTTCCGCGATCGCGTCCGGTGGCGGGATCCGCAAAGACACGACGCGGCAACGGGACCGGATGGTCACCGACACGTCGTCGGGGTGGTCCGAAGGCGCGCACAACAGGAACACCGTGCGCTCCGGCGGTTCCTCGACCGCCTTCAGCAACGCGTTGGCCGCGCCCTCGGTCAACCGGTCGGCGTCCTCGATGATCACGACCTGCCAGCGCCCGCTGGTCGGCCGCCGCGCCGCGGTCTGCACCAGCGCGCGCATCTCCGCGACCGAGATGGAAAGCCCTTCCGGCACAACGAGACGGACGTCCGCGTGGGTACCCGCCATGGTCGTCCGGCAGCCCGGGCACTCACCGCAGCCCGTGCCGAACTCGCACTCCAGCGCGGCCGCGAACGCCCGCGCCGCAACGGAACGCCCCGACCCGGGCGGCCCGGTGAACAACCAGGCGTGCGTCATCCCGGTCGCCGCGCCCGGCCCCTCCCGCACGATGATCGCTGCCGCGGCGGCGGCCTTGGACAGCACCTCGACGGCGTTCGCTTGTCCGACAACCTGCGACCAGACGGTCACGTGGCCTCCGCAACGGGCGCTAACGCGGCGGGGTTCACTTCGTCCAGGCCGAGCTTGGCCGCCGGAACCGCGCCCTGCACGGCCGCGCGCACGCGTTCGGCGGTGGCGGAGTCGTCGGTCGCCTCGACCACGACGTACTTCTCCGGGTCGGCGGAAGCCATCTCCAGCAACAGGTCCTGCACCCGCCAGTGGTGGTCGTTGGCCTGGTACTGGAACTTCGGCAGCGTCGCAGGGTCACGGTCGAGCAGCACGATCAGGTCCGGCCGCAGCTTGGCGGTCGCCCAGTCGGTGAGCCCTTCCATCTCCTCCGGGTCGAGCCCGGCCACGGCCGAGAGGTGCGCGAACGGGCTGTCCACGAACCGTTCCATCACCACGATCGCGCCGCGGTCCAGCGCGGGCCGGATCTCCCGCTCCACGATGTCCGCCCGCACGGCCGCCGCCACCAGGGCATGCGCCCGCGCACCGGTCAGCTCCGCACCGGCGAGCACCGCTCGCAGCCGGGCGTCGTTCAACGAGGGGTCGCTGGCCAGCAGGATCTCGCGGCGGCCGGACTGGCGCAGCCAGTCGGTCAGCTGCCGGGCCTGACCGGCGGTGTCCTGGGCGGTGTCGCCCTCGACCGCGATCAGCAGGCCGGTCGACCGGCGCGGCTTGCCCCGGATCGCGGCCTTCAGGTCGGCCAGGATGGTCTCGGACCGGCGGTCGTCCATCTGCTTGTAGGCGATCACGCCGACCAGCGCCGCGATCAGGCCCGCGACGAACAGCACCGGGCGGGTGCCGTCGATCCGCACCGGGCTGCCGAACAGCTCGACCACCCGCGGCCGCACGAGACCGATGAACAGCGGCACCATGATCATCGACAGCGCCAGCACGATCTTCATCAGCGACTGGTAGATCGCGTTGATCCGGCCGCGGATGGCGTCCTCAACCTGTGTGCCGATGATGGTCACACCGGTCAGGAACGCGATCCCGGCACACGCGCCGACGAACGCCACCGCCACCAGCGACACCCACAGGTGCGGGGACGCGGCGACCGGCAGCAGGCCGAGGCCGGCCGCGACGATCGAGATGCCGAACAGCCGGTTGTGCGGGATCCGCTGGGCCATCTTCGGCGCGCTCGCCATGCCCGTGCCCAGGCCGATGAACAGCGCGGCGAACAGCCAGCCGAACGCCGAGTCACCGCCGAGCAGGCTGACGAGTACGGCTTGGACGAACCGACCAGCGCGCCCGCGGCGGCGAACGCACCGAGCATGCCGACCAGCAGGCCGCGCACCAGCCGGGTGGTCCGGATGAACCGGGCCGCGTCGCGGAGCATGACCAACAGCCCGGTCTTCTCCTCGGCCGGTTCGCCCGTCCCGGCCTTCAGTTCGGGGGGCGCCGCCGCCACCCGCCTGGACAGCTCCGGGATGCGGGTGGCCACGATGATCGCCGACGTGAGGTAGAACAGGCCGTTGATCACGATGATGATCGTGGCCATCTGCATGCCCTCGTCGTCCAGCCTGACGTGCAGCTGGGCGGTGATGCCGGTGATCAGCGCGTACAGGCCGGCGCCGGAGATCACCGAGATGCCCCAGGTCATCACCAGGCCGAGCTGGTTGGCCGTCTCCACCTGGTCCTTGCGGCGCAGCAGGTTCGGGATCGCGGCGTCCTTGGAGGGGATCCACAGCAGCTGGCAGCAGCCGACCAGGAAGTTGCCCGCGAACAGCCACAGCGGCGTGCCCACCAGGGCGATCGAGATCAGCAGGCCGCAGCGCATCAGGTCGCAGGCGACCATCACCTTGCGCCGGTCGAACTTGTCCGCCAGCACGCCGCCGAACGGGGCGAACAACAGCCCGGGCAGCAGCTGGGTGAGCACGACGCCGGAGAAGGCGTAGTTCTGGAACGCGTAGTCGTGGGTCAGCTTGGTGATCAGACCGGACAACGCCAGCAGCGACAGCCAGTCGCCGGTGCTGCAGATGAAACTGACCGCCCACAGCCTGCGGAAGGGCCGGATCGCCAGCACGCTGCGGATCCGGTGCGCCAAGGACGCATCGGAGCGGACGGACGGTATTCCTTCCATGCTGATATGCCCCACCTCATTCCCACCAACAGCGTAGCCATGGCCGCCGGGCGGCCGGTCAGCCGCCTGGATCTCAGCCGAACAGCTGGGTGATCGTGCTGGCGAGGCTCTGGATCACGTAGACCAGGATCAGCGCTGTGACCAGCAGGGCCACGATAACCACCGCCACGCCCCGGCGGGTGCCTTTTGACTCAGCTGTCAGCGGGACGACAGGTCGTGGTTCCCGGCCCGCGCGCTCGGCGGGAACGGGCCAGGACCGGCGGATCCGGCGTGGCGGTTCCTCGAGGGCGGCGCGGATGCCGGTGTGGTCTGGCAGCTCGGGCGGTGCGGGAACGACGACCCGCGGGGTCTCGACCAGGTCGTCACCGGTGATCAGGCCGGCCAGCGGGTCGGGGAACAGCGGCAGGGGCGGCGGATCGGCTGTGCCGTCCGCGCCTACTGAGGTGTCTCCTGCCACTCCAGGTCACCTTTCACCACCAAGGGCCCAGCGTCAGGGTAGCTGGTCCGGGTGACGGGTTTGTCCCAAAGTGTCAGGTAGACATCACGGGCCGCGAGGCTCATCGCCACGTCGGCCATCAATGGGTCGAAGAACGACTTGCGGTAGGTGGAGTCGGTCGCGATCGAGGCCGCGAAGTACATCCCGGAGAACCCGGCCAGGAAGATCGACACCCGGATCAGCTCGTCGCTGATCCCGGGCACCGGCAGGCCGAACAGCTTTCCGCTCGAGCTCGGCGCGTGCCCGAGCCAGGTCGCGATCACCGAGTTGTCCACCGCGATCAGCCCGAACACCACGAAGAACCAGAACACCACCACCGAGAACACGACCGCCTGCAGCGCCTGCGCGAGGAACACCACCAGGGCCAGGTTGATCTTCTCGGCCCGGTTCAGCGGGTGGTTGCGCACGGCGTCGTCATCGTCGGGCACCAGGCCGTCGAGTGGCGTCTGCCACAGCAGGGCGACGTAGTCCTTCGTGCTGCCGGCCCGGTGTTTGGCCAGCATCTCGCGGCCTTCGTCGCGCAGGATCGAGATCAGGAACAGCGACCCGAAGAGCACGAAGAACCCGATCACCAGCCACAGGTTGGTGCGGTGCCCGTCGACCTCGAGCTTCTCCGAGATCTGCCAGGTCTCGGTGGCGAAGAACCCGAACAGCAGGAACAGCATCAGCAGCGGCAGCGCCCGGCTTGCCAGGCTGCCCACCGCGCTGACCTGCCGCAACGCGACCTGCAGGGTCCAGCCCAGGATCGACCCGGCGCCCACGAAGATCACGAACAGCACGACCAGCCGCAGCCCGCCGTCGAGCAGCAGGGCCGCGGTCAGGTTGGGTTCGGTCCCGGCCAGCCAGTTCCCCAGCGGCGCGACGACCACCCCGAGGATCAGCACGACCCACCCGATGGCCCGCCCGGTACTCGGGCTGAGCCGGCGCATCACCCGCGACGCGACGATCGACAGCACGATCGGCACCACCACCGTGGCCAGCGAGATCGCGAGCAGGCCCAGCACATACGGCGTGTTGCCGGAGTTCACCTCGAGCTTGTCCAGCTCGGCCGCGACCCAGTTCAGCAGCGGATCCGCGACCAGCAGGAACACCTGCGCCGGTACGGCCCGCGCGAGCAGCGCGGTCCCCCGGATCCGCCTGCGGACGACCATCGGCAGCCCTCGCCGCCGGAACCAGGTCTCAACCGCCCGCCGATTGCGCTCCGACTCGTCCACGCGCCACCCCTGTGATCACCCGACTGGACCAGGCGACAACCTATCGGGGCAGGTCAACCCATGTGGGTGGTTTCGGCCGTCAAAAACGGCCGAAACCGGTCACAAGCAGGTTATTTGGTGGACTTGGCACGGGAGGCGGTGGCGCGCGGCTTGGCGGCCGTCTTCGTGGCGGCCGTCTTGGCCGTGGTCTTCTTCGCCGCGGTCTTGCGCGCCGGGGTCTTCTTGGGCGCGGGGCCCTTGTCGCGCTTCTCCTGCAGCAGCTCGGCCGCCCGCTCGTCGGTCAGCGTCTCCACGCTGTCGGACTTGCGCAGCGACGCGTTGTACTCGCCGTCGGTCACGTACGGCCCGAACCGGCCGTCCTTGACGATCATCGGCTTGCCCGAGACGGGGTCGTTGCCCAGCTCCTTCAGCGGCGGCTGCGCGGAGGCCGCGGCCCGCCCGCGCTTCTTCGGCTCGGCGTAGATCTTCAGCGCCTCGTCCAGCGTCACGTTGAAGATCTGGTCCTCGGTGGCCAGCGACCGGGAGTCGGTGCCCTTCTTCAGGTACGGGCCGTAGCGGCCGTTCTGCGCGGTGATCTCGTCGCCCGACTG
>CBIMJO010000233.1:0-9814 GCA_966244135.1 uncultured Actinocrispum sp.
GAGGACACCGAGGAACTCGATCGCGCCGACGGTGGCCAGCGGCAGCCGCTCCAGGGCGAGGTAGAACAGCGAGTTCATCGCGGCGAGGACGGCGCCCATCGCACCGAGCAGCCATCGCCGCGGCGGGTCGAGACCGGCGATGAGCCGCCACGGCCGGCGCCAGACCGCGAAGATCACCGCGGCGCTGGCGATCCGCAGCCACGCGGTGCCCAGCGCGGACACATGGGCGAACAGCAGCACCGCGAAGGACGGCCCGAGGTAGTGGAAGAGTGCGCTGACGAGGAAGTACGAGGTGGCCGGCAGTCGTTCGAGTCGTCGCACAGGTTCATCCTGAGCACGCACATCCCGCTACGGAATGGCAGAACGAAGGCGAACGGGAACGCTGACCTTCAGAACGAAGGCAGAACGCCGATATGACCTTCGTGTCGGCCTTGGTGACTTCAAGGGCTTACGCTTTCCGCCGTGACTGGGGATGTTGACGAGCTGACCGAGGTGCAGGTCGGCCCACTGGAGTTGTTCTTCGACCTGGTGTTCGTGTTCACCCTGACCCAGCTGACCCCGGTGCTGCATCACGACTTCTCGTGGACCGGCCTGGCCAAGGTGGGGTTGCTGGTGTCGGTGCTGTGGTACATGTACGGCGGGTTCGCCTACCTCACCAATGCGCTCGCTCCGCTACAGCTGACGCACAAGTTCTTCATCCTGTTCGGGATGGCGGCGTTCCTGGTGGTCGCACTGTCCATCCCGGAGGCGTTCGGCGCGGGCGGGCTGGTGTTCGCTCTCGGCTATCTGCTCGTCGTCCTGATCCACTTCGGCCTCTACCTGACCACACCGCACGCGGCGTCCCGGCGGGGCATCCTGCGGATCGCCCCGGTGAACCTCATCGGCACCGGCTGTCTGCTGGCCGCGGCCCTCACCACCGGCCCGGTGCACTGGGTGCTCTGGGTGATCGCGCCGCTTGTCATGTGGGGCAACGGTTTGTGGAACCTGGCGAAACATCTACGTGACCCGGCCGCGGCATTTCGTCGAGCGGCACGGCCTGGTGCTGCTGATCGCGTTCGGTGAGTCCGTGGTGGCCGTCGGCGTTTCCGCCAGCCATCACGTGACCTTCGACCTGCTGGCGCTCGCCGTGCTCACTCTCACCGTGGTCGCATCCCTGTGGTGGGCGCACTTCCTGAACGAACACGCGCTCGCCGAACGCCTGGCCGCCGCGGGCGACCGCCGCGGCCGCATCGCCATCTTCGCCTATGGCCACACATACGTGCCGTTGCTGGGTTCGGTGATCCTGTTCGCGGCCGGGGCGGCGGACGCCATCGCGCAGCCCATGGATCACCTGCACTGGGGTCCGGCGTTGGGGATCGCCGGTGGGGTGGCGCTGTATCTGGCCTCCAACGCTGTCCAGCGAGCCATTGTTGGTGTTCGGTTCAGTCCAGCCAGGCTGGTTGGCGCCGTGCTCGCACTGCCAACGGCGTTCATTGGCGTCAACGGCACGGCTGTTGCGCAGATGGGTGTCCTCGCGGCCATCTTGGTTCTGACGATGGCCGTTGACTACCGGGTGGTCAAACCGGGAAACGCGGCCTGACTTCGGCCCAGGCGTGCGATGTTCACGTCCGGCGGGGTTACGACCCCGGTGCGGGTGTCAGCGTGGTGGCGGCGGAAACATCTTCGGGAGGAGCCCAGAGCGGGGCGATGCCGACTCGTTCGGGATGCAGCCACCGGCGGGCAGCGGCCACTTCATGAGCGGTCCGGACGAAGTCCCGCACAGCGTCCGGCTGCGGGCCCTCACGCCAGGCCAACGACCACGGGTAGACAGGCTGCAACTCCTCGGGGCGATGGACCGGGAGGCCCTTGTCCGCGTACCTCTGGGCGTAGCTTTCGAACTCGAGCAGGTACGCCCGGTCCCGCGCGCGTGCGATCCCGGCGTAGCAGTTGTCGAAGGTGCCGGGATTTCCAAGCCACCGCAACGAAAGGCCGGTGTGCAGCTCGAGGGAACTGAGGTACTGGCCGTGCGTGTTGTAGAGCGTTGAACCCGGCGGGTCGCCGAAGACCTCGATGGCACGCTCGTGCAGCGACACCGAGGGACGGTCCGGATCCCCTGGGCGGCCGACCAGCCGGAGCGGTTCGAGGCGGAGCAGTGCGTGGTGCCAGCCCGCCGGGTGGTCGGTCTTCATCCTCGCGGTGACGCGGATGATCGCGACATCCAGTTGGTCGCCGAGCAGCGCGGCGAGCTGCCGGGTGCTGTCCATGGAGCTCTCGACGAGGTGCACGTCGGGGAACTTGGCCAGGTACGCGTCGGCGACGATGCGGCTGGTGTCCAGCTCGAAGATGTGGGCGATGCGTACGCGGCCGGACACGGGCTCCTGCAGCATCTGCTCCGCTGTGGCCAGCAGGTGGCGGGCCTGGCGCAGGAAGCGAACGCCGCGCGGGGTGAGTTCGACGTGACGGCTGTCGCGGACCAGCAGCTGGGCGCCGATGTCGTTCTCCAGTTTGCGGATCTGCTTGGACAGAGCCGGCTGGCTGATGAACAGCCTGGCGGCGGCACGGCCGAAGTGCAGTTCGTCGGCGACGGCGACGAAATACCGCACCAGCCTGAGGTCCAGATCCATGTGGCCTCCCTCGCGCGACGATAGTGCCGGTCCGGCAACGATGCCAGGCTGGTTATCGATCCACCGCGCACAGGTCTTGGACACCAGGCCGGTCCCCGGCTTAGCTGGCCGCACGGCCTGGCGACAGCAGGGAAAGCCGGCGGACACAGCGGAGGATCTGATGGCAGACGGACCAACACCGGTCGTGTTCATCCACGGTCTCTGGTTGCACGCATCCAGCTGGCAGCCCTGGGTCGACCACTTCCGCGCGGCCGGATACGCGCCCATCGCCCCCGGCTGGCCGAACGAGCCCGAGACGGTCGAACTCGCCAGACAGAATCCGGAGGCCGTCGCGAACACCAGCATCGACGACGCCACCGGCCACTTCGCCTCGATCATCGCGGAGCTCGGCCGCAGCCCGGTGATCATCGGTCACTCCTTCGGCGGCCTGATCACCGAGAAGCTCCTCGGCCAGGGCATCGGCGCGGCCGGTGTCGCGATCGACCCCGCTCAGATCAAGGGCGTCCTCCCGCTGCCGCTGGCCCAGCTGCGCGCCGGGCTGCCGGCCCTGGGCAACCCGGCCAACCTGCACCGGGCGGTCTCGCTGACCGAGAAGGAGTTCCGCTTCGGCTTCGGCAACGCGCTGACCGAGCAGGAGTCGGCGGACCTCTACCAGCGATGGACCATTCCTTCTCCGGCGCGGCCGCTGTTCCAGGCCGCGGCCGCGAACTTCGTGCTGCACTCCCAGGCGAAGGTCGACACAGACCGCGAGGACCGCGGGCCACTGCTGCTGATCTCCGGTACCGCCGACCACACGGTCCCCGACGTGGTCACCCGCTCGACGCTCAAGCAGTACCGGGACTCCGCCGCCGTGACCGAGCTCAAGCAGTTCGAAGGCCGGGGGCACTCCCTTACGGTCGACAACGGCTGGCGCGACATCGCCGACGCGGTGCTCGACTGGCTGCACACCCATGGCATCTAGGAGAGCGTCGATGGATCTCGCACTGGACGGCAGGGTCGCCGTCGTCACCGGCGCCAGCAAGGGAATCGGTCTGGCGACCGCCACCGCGCTCGTCGCCGAGGGTGCGCTCGTGGTCGCCGGCGCCCGCGGAACCAGCCCTGGCCTGGACGCGCTCACCCAGGACGGGAAGGCGCACGCGCTGTTCGTCGACCTCGCCACCGTCGAAGGCCCGGACCAGCTGGTCACACTGGCACTGACCAAGCATGGCCGGATCGACATCCTGATCAACAACGTCGGCGCGGTCACGACACGACCGGGCGGTTTCCTGCTCGTCACCGACGAACAGTGGGCTCACTCGATCAACCTCAACCTGATGGCCGCGGTGCGGACCACCCGAGCGGTCCTGCCCGCCATGCTGACCGCCGGCGGCGGCAGCATCGTCAACATCGCCTCCATCAACGCGAACCTGCCCGACCCCATGGTCATCGACTACGGTGCCGCCAAAGCCGCTCTGGTCAACGTGACGAAGGCGCTGTCCAAGGAGTTCGGCGGTCACAGCATCCGCGTCAACTCGATCAGCGCGGGCCCGGTCGCGACAGACCTGTGGCTCGGCGCCGACGGAGTCGCCGCCTCGATAGCCGCGGCCTCCGGCACCAACTCCAGCGCGGTCGCGGACGGTGCCGCATCGCAGGCTGTCACCGGCCGCTTCACCAGACCCGGCGAGGTCGCGGATCTCGCGCTGTTCCTCGCGAGCGACAGCACGGCAGGCAACATCACCGGCGCGAACCTCACCATCGACGGTGGCTACACCACGGAAACCCACTGACTCGCGGACGGAGTGACGCGCAGTTGCTTGTCGGCCTGATGCGGAAGGGTGCCTCTACCTCAAGCGGGTCGACCAGGCCGATCAACAGGTTCTGCGGGAGATCGTCGGCCGCTCCTACCGCGCGGCAACGCAAACCTGAAGGCCCCAGCGGCCGTTGGAACCATTCTCCCACCTGATGGCGATACGGTGATCCTATGGCGGAGGAGAGGGCGCGATTGGCTATCCGGCAACCCGGTCCAGGCATGACGAAGATCGAGACCCGCCTGGCCCATCCCGCCGAGTTCGAGGCCGTCGCCGGATTGCGGTGGCGGTGGGTGGCCGAGAAAAGAGGCCTGGCCAGCGACGGACGCGACGAGTTCGTGCGCGGCTTCGCCGTGTGGGCCCAGGAGAACGCGGACACGCATCGGTGCCTGGTCCTGGTGCGCGACGATCAGGTGATCGGGATGGGGTTTCTCGCGGTCACCCCGCGGGTGCCGGTGCCGGGCGACTTCGAGCGAGCTTCTGGTGACGTGCAGTGCGTGTACGTCATTCCGGAGGCCCGTGATGGCGGACTCGGCGGCCTGCTGATCGACGCGATCCTGCGCCTGGCCGCCGAACTCGGACTGAAACGGGTCACCGTGCACTCGTCGGGCCGTGCCGTCTCGGCGTACGAGCGGCACGGGTTCGCGGTGTCACCGAAACTGCTCCAGGCCGAGGTCGGCTGATCACGCGGCGGTGCCGCCGGTGACGGGCAGCACGACGCCGGTCACGTAGGAGGCGCGGTCGCTGAGCAGCCACGCGGCCGACTCGGCGATTTCCTCCGGCTGCGCGGCGCGGCCCAGCGGCGTGCCCGCGATGATCCGGTCGATCACGCCCGGGTCGTGCCGGTTCCAGTCCTCGACCATCTCGGTGAGCGTCAGGCCCGGCGCGATCGCGTTGACCCGGATCCCGTTCGCCGCGTAGGTCACGGCCGCTGACTCGGTGAGGCTGTTGACGGCGCGCTTGGCCGCTCCGTACGCGGGCAGCGCCGGGTTCGCGCGCAGGCTGCCGACGCTGCTGGTGTTGACGATCGCCCCGCCGCCACCGGCGATCATCGCCTTCACCTCGGCTGACACCGCGTAGAACACGCCCTTGAGGTTGACGCGCATGATCAGGTCGAAGTCGTCCTCGGGGAAGTCGGCGACCGCGTGTGGCGGCACCCCGGCGGCGGCGTTGTTGAACGCGATGTCCAGGCGCCCTTGCCGTTCGACGACGGTGTCCACCGCCAGCGAAATGCTCGCCATGTCACCAAGGTCGGCCACAACATAGGACGCGCCTGGGATATCCGACGCGACGGTTTTCAGCGCGCTCTCCGTGCGGGCGGCGAGCACGACAGTCGCCCCCTCGCGGGCGAACAGCCGCGCCGCCGCGGCCCCGATGCCACGGCTGGCGCCGGTGACGAGCGCGATCTTGTCAGTCAGCAGTCCGGTCATGACTCCACCCTGCGGCTGCCGCCTGGCTGTGTGGCAGGCCCTGGCGATACCTGGCTGATCCGCCGGACCGGGGTCATCCTGGAGAGGTGGACAAGCACGAGCTCGGCCGGTTCCTGCGCCTGCACCGCGAACGGCTGACCCCGGCGACCGTCGGTCTGCCGGCCCATGGACCGCGCCGCACCCCGGGCCTGCGCAGGGAAGAAGTGGCGCAGCTGGCGCACATCTCCACGCAGTACTACACGCGGCTGGAACAGGCCCGCGGCCCACACCCGTCGCGGCACGTGCTGGCCGCGCTCGGCCGGGCGCTGCGGCTCAACGACGCCGAACGAGCCCACATGTACGTCCTCGGTGGTCAGCAGGCCGAGCCGCCGGGCCCGTCGCCGGACGTCCCGGACCGGATCATGGACCTGATCGAGCGAATGCCGGACACCGCGGCGATCGTGCTCGACGCGAAGTACGACGTCCTGGCCTGGAACCCGCTCGCAGCGGCCCTGCTGGAGGACTTCTCGGCCCAGCCGCGCCGGGACCGCAACATCATCCGCCGCTACTTCCTGCACCCCGACCCGCGCCACCGCCACTACGGCATCACCGGCGGCGGCGACTTCGGCCAGTTCGCCGCCGGGCACCTGCGCGCGGCCGCCGCCCGCTACCCCGACGACCCCGCCACACAGGACCTCGTCCGCGAACTGCTCCGCCGCAGCCCCGAGTTCGCCGCGCTGTGGCCCATCGCCGAAGTGTCCGACCAGCGCCACCTGAACAAGACCATCGACCATCCGCAGCTCGGCCACATCCCGCTGATCTGCGACATCCTCGTGGTACCGGAACGCGACCAGCACGTCGTGCTGTTCACCGCCGAACCTGGGACACCCGCTCACGAGGCGCTGCGCCTGCTGGCAGTGATCGGTCTGCAGCAGCTGACCTAGCCGTTCAGAACCTCGCGCAGCTCCGCGGTGTGCTGCTCGACCAGGACTGCCGCCAGATATGCGGCCCACACTAGACGTACTTGCCCATCCCGCCGGCGACGTCGATGACCGCGCCGGTGATGTAGCTGGCACGTGACCCGGCCAGGAACGCCACCAGCCCGGATACCTCGTCGTCCCGCCCGAACCGGCCCAGCGGGACCTCCGCGGTGGCCATGTCCTGCAGGAACTCCTCGCGATCCCGGTCAGGGGCGCGCCGGGCGTGGATGTTGCTCCACTGTGGAGTATCGACGAACCCGATGTTGACGCTGTTGACCAGGATCCCGTCGCCGCCGAACTCCTGCGCGAGGACCTTGTTCAGGTTCAGGCAGGCCGCGCGCACGACCGTGGTGGCGAAGAACGCGGGATCCGGGTTCTTGGCGTAGGTCGCGTTGATGTTGATCACCCGTGGCGAGTCGCTGGCGCGCAGGTGGGGGAGTGCGGCGCGGAAACACCGGATCTGCGAGAACAGCTTGACGTCGATGTCGGCCCGCCAGTCCTCATCGGACAGTGCCTCGAAGTTGCCCGGATGAGCGCGCCCGGCGTTGTTGACCAGGATGTCGACACCGCCCAAAGCGGCCGCTGCGGCGTCGACGAATGCTTGTACCGCAACGGGATCGGTGACATCGGCGACTTGATGGAACGCGCCGATCGGTTCGGCCGCGGCGGCCAGTTCGGCGGCGTCCCGCGAGCAGATCGCGACCGACGCGCCCTCGGTGACCAGTTCGCGCGCGATCGCCAGGCCGATGCCCTTGGAGCCGCCGGTGACGATCGCCCTGCGGCCCTTGAGTCCCAGATCCATGGTCAGTCCACCTTGGACTGTTCGACCTGGCTGGCCGCGTAGTCGATCAGAGTCGCGCGCGGCGGGGTGAACACATCGATCTCCGTACAGGTGTTGTCCAGAGTGCGGGCGCCGTGCGGCACCCACGACGGGATCACCGCGACGTCCCCGGCCTTCATCGTGCGGGTGACGCCGTCGAGGGTGAACTCGAACTCGCCCTCGGTCACGATGACGATCTGTTCCTCGGCGTGACTGTGCATCGGCGCCACCGAGTTCGGCTCGTAGCTGACCACGTTGATGATCAGGTCGTCGCCGAGCACCGGCCGGAAGTGCAGGCCTGGCACCATTTCCAGGGCTTTGATGGCCTGCACGTCGACGAACCGGCCGGTGTTGGTGGGCGTGCCCGCGCCCTCGGTGCTGAAGTGCTGCTGACTGCTGTCCATGGTCACTCCTCAGTGCGCGCGAATCGCTGCTGCCAGCCGTGCGATGCCGGTATCGATGTCGTCCTCGCTGATCCTGCTGTAGGACAAGCGAAGGTGCTCGTTGTCCTCCCGTTCGGCGAAGAACCCGGCGCCGGGCACGAACGCCACGTCAGTCTCGCGGGCCAGCGCGACCGTGTCGACGCCGGGAACGCGCAGCCAGGTGAAGAAACCGCCGCCCGGAACAGTCCACGTGGCCAGCCCGTTCGCGTGCTCCTCCAGGGCTTTGGTGATCCGTGCGGCGCGCGACCGGTACAGCTCGCGGGCGTGCGGGAGGTTGCGCTCGAGCAGGCCCGCCCGCAGGTACTCCTCCAGCATGCGCTGGCCCAACGCGCCCGCGCACTGGTCGGAGTTCTGCTTGGCCACGCCCATCGGGGCGATCACCTCGGCCGGGCCGGCTGCCCAGCCGAGCCGCACACCCGGGAAGAAGATCTTGGAGAACGTGCCGATCTGCACGACCACATCCGGTCCCAGCGACCACAGCGACGGCCGGGTGATGTCGTCGAAGCCGAGCTGGCTGTAGGCGACGTCCTCGACGATCAGGATGCCGTGCCGGCGGCACAGATCCACGAGGGCCTGGCGGCGGTCGTTGGCCATCGACAGGCCGCTCGGGTTCTGGAAGTCCGGGATCGTGTAGAGCAGCTTGGGGGTCTTGTTCTGGGCGATCACCCGCGCGAGGGCGTCGATGTCGAGGCCCTCGTCGTCGATCGGGACGCCTTTGAGGACCGGGTCGAACGCGGTGAAACCAGAGACAGCGCCGAGGTAGCTGGGTTCCTCGACCAGGACGAGGTCGCCAGCGTCGAGCATGCTCTTGGCGATCAGCGTGACCGCGTCGATGCCGCCGCTGGTGACCAGGAGTTCCTTGGCGTGCGGGCGATGGCCGTCGGTCTGCTCGATGCGGTCGGCGATGGCCTCGCGAGTGCTCGCGATGCCTTCGCTGGGCGCGTACTGCAAAGCGACTTGCGGGTCTTCGTCGATGAGTTGGCGGGCGATGTCGCCGAGCACGTCGGTGGGGAAGAGGCTGGGTTCCGGGAAGCCGCCGGAGAAGTTGATGACACCGTGCGCGTTGGCCAGCGCCAGGATGCCGCCGAGCAGGTCGGGCCCGGTGCGGGTGCGGCGGGCCAGGCGCTCGGAAAAGGTGACCATGATCCGCCCCTTTGCTGCCATGGCTTACATATGCCAGGATGGCCAGGCTTGTGGCCTTACGTTCGTATACCGAGCATGCCTAACGAACTGGCATCTGACAAGAGGGGTGTGGGGTGACGGACTGGATCCGACCGCTCGGCGACATCGGCGCACACGCGGCCCCGCCCACCTCCCCGGCCGCGCTGGACACCACCGACATGCAGCTGTTGCTGCTGCTCAGCCGGGACGCACGCATCTCCCAGCGCAGCCTCGCGCGGTCGCTGGGCATGTCCGCGCCGGCCGTCGCCGACCGCATCGCCCGCCTCCACCGCCAGGGCGTCATCCAGGGCTACGGCGTTCGGCTCGACTGGAGCGCACTGGGCTACCCCAGCATCGCCTACCTCACGGTCACCGCGGGTCAGGGCTTCGAACAAGGGCCGATCATGACCGCTCTCGCCGCCCTGCCCGAGGTCGAGGAGGTCATGCTCGTCACCGGCAGCGTCGACATGCTCGTCCGCGTCCGGGTCCGCGACCACACCCACCTGCGCGACCTGCTGATCACCAAGATCTGGCAGATCCCCGGCATCCAGCGCACCGAGACGTCACTGTCGATCGCGGAGATGAAACCCAAGAACACCGCCGCCGACCTG
>CBIMJO010000234.1:0-9769 GCA_966244135.1 uncultured Actinocrispum sp.
CGAAGTCCCTGCCGCCCAAGTGGTTCTACGACGCCCGGGGCAGCGAGCTGTTCGAGCAGATCACCCGGCTGCCGGAGTACTACCCCACCAGGGCGGAGCGGGAGATCCTGCACGCCAGGGCCGGTGAGATCGCCGCGACCAGCCAGGCGCACACGCTGGTGGAGCTGGGGTCCGGCTCCTCGGAGAAGACCCGGCTGCTGCTGGACGCCTTGCGGGACGCGGGCACGCTGCACCAGTTCGTGCCGCTGGACGTGTCCAGCAGCGCTTTGCGGGACGCGGCCGCGGCGCTGGCCGAGGACTATCCCTCGCTGCTCGTGCACGGGGTGGTCGGTGACTTCACCGAACACCTCGCCTTGCTGCCGGGGGAGGCTCCCCGGGTGGTCGCGTTCCTCGGCGGCACGATCGGCAACCTGCTGCCCGCGGAACGGGCGAAGTTCCTGTCCTCGCTGCGGGATGTGCTCGAGCCGGGGGAGTGGCTGCTGCTGGGCACCGACCTGGTGAAGGACGCCGAGACCGTGCGGGTGGCCTACGACGACGCGGCGGGCGTGACCGCCGAGTTCAACAAGAACGTCCTGCACGTGCTCAACCGTGAGCTGGGCGCGGACTTCGACGTGGACGCGTTCGACCACGTCGCGCTGTGGGACGCCGGGCAGGAGTGGATCGAGATGCGCCTGCGCGCCACGCGGGCGATGCAGGTGCACATCCCCAAGCTGGGCATGACGGTGTCGTTCGAGGACGGCGAGGAGCTGCGCACCGAGATCTCCGCGAAGTTCCGTCGCGAGGGCATCACCGGTGAGCTTGCCGAGGCCGGTTTCGAGCTCTCCAAGTGGTGGACCGACAGCGAGCATCGTTTCGGGCTCTCGCTGTCCAGAGCTGTCCAATCCTCCGACTTATTCGCCAGGGGTTGATCTCGTGGCTAGGGTGCGAGGCGAGTGAGTGCTCGCCTTTCACCCGTTGGAGGTGCCGTGGTCGAGACCGTGAAGCCCCGCCGCCGGCAGGCTCGCGGCGAGCGCAGAATCGCGCAGTTGCTGGAGGCGGCCGCCAAGGTGTTCGCCGCCGAGGGGTACGTGGCGGCGACGATGAACGCGGTCGCCGCGGCCGCCGAGGTGTCCCCCGGCACGCTCTACCAGTTCTTCCCCAACAAGGAGTCGATGGCCGAGGCGCTGGCCGGGCAGTACCTGGACGCGTTGAGCGTGGCCCAGGCGCGCGGCGAGGGCGCCGAGGTGCTCGGCGTGCCGCTGGACGACGTGATCAACCGGATGGTCGACCCGGCCATCGAGATCTGCCTGGCCAACCCCGGGTTCGAGCCGTTGTTCTCGTGGTCGGACCGGCTGCGGACGGCCGTCGTCGAACGCGTCGACGACATCATCGCCCGGCGCGTGCCGGAAATTGATCCGAGCAGACGCCGGCTGATCGCCACTGTGACCGTCCGGATCTTCGCCGCGATGCTGCCGCAGATCCTGGCCACCACCGGGCGCGAACGGCTGGAGTACACGCGTGAGCTCAAGCGCGTGCTGCGGGCCTACTTGCTGGACATCTCCGACTGAACCAGCACGGTTTTGCCCGCGGTGCCCTGCTTGGCCTGGAACGCCGCCGCGGTCTGCTCGAGCGGGTGGACCGCGCCGATCCGGGGTTTGAGCCTGCCCTCGGTGACCAGCTGGGCCAGGGCGCTGAGCTGGTCGCGGTTGGGTTCGACGATGAAGAACAGGCCCTGGGGTTTCGTGACCGACACGAACAGGCCCGTCTCCGGCAGGTCCACCCCGATCGTGTCGAACACCAGATCCGCCCGCGGCGCTTGATCGACCAGAGCGAACTCGTCCGCGCCCAGCTCCCGGATGAGGTTCGCGGTCCCGGCGCGGCCGGTCCCGATGACGTGCGCGCCCGCGTCCTTCGCCAGCTGCACGGCCAGGCTGCCCACTCCACCCGCGGCGCCGTGAACGACGACCGTCCGCCCGCGCCTGAGCTTGCCGTGCACGAACAACGCCTGCCATGCCGTCAATCCCGGCATCACCAGCGCCGCGCCCGTCACGAAGTCGATCGATTCCGGCAGGATCGCCAGATCGCGTGCCTGCGCCGCCACGTACTGCGCGGCGCCGCCGTCCCGGTGCGGGTCGGCCAGCCCGAACACCCGGTCGCCCACCTCGAGCCCGGTGGTGCCGTACCCGACCTCCGCCACCACCCCGGCGACCTCGTGCGCGGGCACTGACGGCGTCCGGTCGCGGCCGGCCCGGTCGGTCCACGTCGAGGGCCAGTCGAGCTCGTCCGGTGTGAAGCTCGCCGCGCGCACCTCGACGACCACATCGCCCACCCCGGTCTTCGGGTAGGGCGCCTCCTCGACGGCCAGCGGCCCGCCGGGAACGTGAATCCGAATCGCCTTCATGCTGATGATCATGAACTATCCGCCGTTCGGCCGTGCGGGCGGCCCGGCATCGTCCGCGATGATCTTGCTACTGAGAGTGACAACCCGCCGGTAGGTGGCTATTGGCCATGCTCGCCCGGGACTTCCGACTCTGGAGGGGCGGCGAGGAGATGGCTTAGCTTCTTGAACTGGCGGGGTGGTGTCCGGGAGGACGGGATGACCGGTTTCACGCGAGATTCGGCAGATGGACTCAGCGGCAGGGTCGGGGCCTGGCCGCGAGTGCGGAACCGGTCGTCCTGCCCTCGGAGGCGATGAGGGACATGCAGCCGTCCTGATTCGGCGAGATGGCCACCGGGCACCCACGCCCGGTGGCCATCTCTCGCTGTGGTGTCCTGTGGTGTCCTGCGGATGGCTCAGCCCAGCAACCGCCGCCCGGAGATGATCTCGATGACGATCTGCAGGTAGTACTCCTGCGCGTCCGGCGCCCAGGGGCGCAGGCCTAATCGGCGGGCCTGGGCCAGCTCGGCGTCCCGGACCACCCGGCGCGCCTGCCCCACGGCCACGACGCTCCAGCCACTGCGGACCAGCGTGCCGCTGAACTCGTCGGCCTCGAAGGCCACCACGGTCCCGGTCGCGGCCAGCGCGAGGCGGCTGCGCGGCGAGGTCAGGATGAACACCGACTGCCCGTCCACGGCGAAGGCGACCGGCTGCACGGCCGGCAGGGCGCGGTCGGTGAACACGATCCGGCCCACCGGCACCTTCGCCAGCAGCCGGAAGCACTCCTCCTCGGAGAGCACCTCGAGTCCCGCCGAATCCACCATGTCACCTCGCCTCAGCACGCCCCCAACGGTCCTGGCTGGCCGCTGCGCAGTACAGAGTCCAAAGACCTCTTTCCGATCAGCCGATAGGCCGAAAGCCCTTGCCAGACCGGGACTTTCGACGGTCGTGGAATTGACCGACGACTCGTGTGCGGATGCCCTTCACCGGGCCATGCTTGGTGGCGAACCCAGGAGGTAGCCATCAAGGTTCTGCTGCGGCGGGCCGGCCTGAACCGCGGGCCCTTGCGCCGGAGATCCGATGTCGTCGAAGTGGGTATGCACGTGACCGCGCTGGGCCTGACCGCCGCGTTGTTCCCGATCGGGGCGCAGGTCAAGAGCGCGATCAGGACCGACCCGGCCATGGCTGAGGTGGCCGGGCTGGTCGCGGTGGTGGGGTGGGTCGGGCTGGTCGTGCTGGCGCACCGGGCCGGCAGCTGGCTGCTCACCCGCCACCGGCTCGCCCAGTGGGGCGAGGAATGGGACCGGCTCGGACCCCGTTGCGCGTCGTACCCCCGTCCCCGGCCCCGGGGCGGTGGAACGACCCTGACCAGGAGACTTGATTCCTTCGCTCGGACGACGAGATCCGCACGGACATCGAACGTGAGGTCTTCCGCAACCACCTCGGCCACGTCCGGGACGACCTAGTCCTGAGCCGGTAGCTCCACGGTCTGGGCCACCGGCGAGGGACCGTCCACAGTGATCTGCAGGCACCGGCCGTCCACGCGGACCGTGAGCGCGGTCGTGTCATCGGACAGCAGGGCGTGGACGGCGGCCACGACTTCGGGGTGAACCGCGGCGGGCAGCGCATCCAGGGCGCTGTCCAGCGTGACGGTGGCGGGGGTCAGGCGCAGCAGCTGGGACCGCAGGCTTTCGCGGGTCTCCTGCAGCGGGAAGATGCTGCGGCGGACCTCGCGGATGGTCTGGTCGACCTCGTCGACGAACCGGCTCACCCGCTGCGCCATCTCGCGGCCGACGACCAGGCGGGTCAGGCCCTGCAGGCCGAGGCCGATCGAGAACAGCCGCTGGATCACCAGGTCCTGCAGGTCACGGGCGATCCGGTCGCGGTCGGAGACCACCGCGATCCGCCGCCGGTCCTCCTGCGCCCGGGCGAACTCGATGGCCAGCGCGGCGTGTGCCGCGAAGGTCTGCACCATCTGCAGGTCGAGGTCGGCGAACAGGGCCTGGCCACGGCTGCGGGCGACCGTGAGCACGCCCAGGGTCCGCTGACCCGCCTGCAACGGCACGAGGATCGCCGATCCGAGCTCCTTCAGCGCGGCCGGCAGGTCGCCCGAGCGGTCCTTGGCCACCTCCCAGACATCGGCGATCATGCGCGGCTCGCCGGACGTGTACACCGTGCCGATCAAGCTGTTGGTCATCGTGATGCCCTGGCGGATCTGCCCGGTGGTCGCCGGATCGCCGACCACCTCGACGTCGAGCCCGTCGTCACTCGGCAGCGCGACCGCGACGAACGGCGCCCCGGACACCTTCGCGGCCCGCTCGGCGACCAGCTTCAACGCGCCCGTGACGGTCTGGTCGGCCAGCAGCGAACCGGTCAGCTCGGTGGACGCGCGCAGCCACGTCTCGCGTTGCTGGCTCTGCTCGAACATCCGTGCGTTCTCGATCGCCATACCCGCCGCGACGGCCAGCGCGACGACCACCGCCTCGTCGTGCTCGGTGAACTGCTCGCCGGATGCTTTCTCGGTGAGGTACAGGTTTCCGAACATCGTGCCGCGGACCCGGACCGGCACGCCGAGCGCGCTGCGGCCCTGCGGCAGGTCACCGGGGTCGACGCCCAGGTCGATGAACTCCTGCATGGTCACGCCGTCGGGGCCGAGCACACCCATCGCCCCGCGCCGCGCGCCGGTCAAGTCCATCGAGGACTGAACGATCCGGCGCAGGACGTCGGGCAAGGAGAGATCGCTCGCCACGGATACCACCGCGTCGAGGAACTCACCCTCGTCTTCCCGCACCACGCACCTCCGTGAGTGACCGGCACAAGACGTTAAACCTTTCAACTCCAGAAGGCGACCGCCAGCCGGGGTGGGCCAAACTGAGTTCATGGAGTCGAGGGTCTGGCGAGTGCGCCAACCGGGTCCGGTGAGCACCTCTCCGCTGCGGCGGTCGGTTGAGCCCGTGCCGTCGCCCGGACCCGGTGAGCTGCTGGTCCGCGTGCTGGCGTGTGGGGTGTGCCGGACGGACCTGCATGTCACCGAAGGCGACCTGCCGGTGCATCGCGCTGAAGTGACACCTGGACACGAAGTCATCGGCGAGGTCGTGTCCGCTGTGGACGGATTCGCGGCCGGCGACCGGGTCGGCATCGCCTGGCTGCGGCACACCTGCGGGCAGTGCAAGTTCTGCCTGCGCGGCGCGGAGAACCTGTGCCCCTCCTCCCGGTACACCGGGTGGGACGCGGACGGCGGGTACGCGGACTTCGCCACGGTCCCGGCCGCGTACGCCTACCGCCTGCCCGGCGGGTACTCCGACCAGGAGCTGGCGCCGTTGCTGTGCGCCGGGATCATCGGCTACCGAGCCCTGCGCCGGGCCGAGTTGCCCACCGGCGGACGGTTGGGGATTTACGGGTTCGGCGCGAGCGCGCACCTCGCCGCCCAGGTCGCCCTCGCCGAGGGCGCCACCGTGCACGTGGTCACCCGCACCTCCGCCGCCCGCGAACTCGCGCTGTCCCTCGGCGCCGCCTCCGCCTCCGCCGGCACCCCACCCGAACCGCTGGACGCCGCCATCCTGTTCGCCCCCGTCGGCACCCTCGTCCCGCCGGCCCTCGCCGCCCTCGACCGCGGCGGGATCCTGGCCATCGCCGGAATCCACCTCAGCGACATCCCGGTCCTGAACTACCAGGACCACCTCTTCCAGGAACGCGAGATCCGCAGCGTCACCGCCAACACCCGGGACGACGGCCGCGAGTTCCTGGCGTTCGCCGAGCAGCACCGCCTCCACGTCACCACCACGCCGTACCCCCTCGACCGGGCCGACCAGGCCCTCGCGGATCTCGCCGCGGACCGGGTGAACGGCGCGGCCGTGCTGGTTCCCTAGGCCTCTCCTTGGTGCCGTGGCGGTTGAGTGCCATGGGATTGCCTTGCTCGTGGTGGGGGTGGTAAAGATAGTGAACCGGTAAGAAAAATGAACTGAGGTGATGGCGTGCTGGATTCCGTGGTCGGTGCCGGTGGGGTTGGCGGGGAGTTCGGGGAGATGCACCGGGCGGCGCGGGAGGCCGCGGAGCTGGCCCGGGAGCTGGCGGCGGGGACGGAACGGGGGCGCGCGCTGCCGCCGGAGCTGGTGGACAAGCTGGCCAAGGCGGAGCTGATGCGGTCGGGAGTGCCGCGGCGGGTGGGTGGGCCGGAGGCGCCGCCCGCGGTGAGCTTGGAGACGGCTGAGGCTGTGGCGCGAGGGGACGCGTCGGCGGGATGGTGCGTGTCGATCGCGGTGACGAGCAGCCTGCTGTCGGCGTACATCTCGCCGCAGGGAGCCGAGGAGGTCTTCGGGGACCCGATGACCGTGGCCGCTGGGGTGTGGGCGCCGCGGGGACAGGGCAAGGTCGTCGACGGTGGTGTGGTCCTGAGTGGACGGTGGGCGTTCTGCAGCGGGATCCCGCACGCCGGCTGGTTGTTCGCCGGGTTCGTCGTGGACGGTCAGTTGCGGGTCGCCGCGATGCCCAAGACGGACCTGCAGGTCCTGGACACCTGGTACACGAGCGGGCTGCGCGGCACCGGCAGCCACGACTGTGTGGCCACGGATGTGTTCGTGCCCGATCGCCGGGTGTTCTCCGTTGTGGACGGTCCGCCGCCCGGAGCCACCGCGCTGCACCGGTTCCCGCTCTTCGGGTACTTCGCGCTCTCGATCGCCGCGGCCGCCCTGGGCAACGCGCGCGGGGCGATCGACGACTTCGTGGACCTCGCCGGTGGCAAGAAGACCCTTGGCTCCAGCCGCACCCTCGCGGAGCGCTCCCAGGTCCAGGCCGCGGTGGCCGGGTCGGAGGCCGCGCTGCGTGCCGCCCGGCTGTTCATGTACCACTCGATCGACCAGGCCTGGCAGGCCGCACAGGGCACCGAACCCGTGTCCGACGAGCTCAAGACCGGCATCCGGCTGGCGGCCACCCACGTGGTCCAGACCTCTGCCGATGTGGTGCGGTCCTTGTACGACCTCGGTGGCGGCGCCGCGATCTACGACACTTCCCCATTGCAGCGCCGGTTCCGCGACGCGCACACTGCCACCGCGCATTTCCAGGTCAACCAGGCCAGCTTCGAGCTGCCTGGCAAACTGTTGCTCGGCCTGAGCGCCCGGACCGACCAGCTGTAGGAGAACGATGCACAACGCGCAGTACCGCCTCGCATCCCGGCCCCAGGGCGCCGTCCGGCGCTCGGACTGGCTGTACACCGAGGAACCGGTCCGCCAGCCGGCCGACGGGGAGTTCCTGGTCAAGGTCGAGTACCTGTCGCTCGACCCGGCGATGCGCTCGTGGATGAACGCGGGGCGCTCGTACGTAGCGCCGGTCGAGATCGGCGAGGTCATGCGTGCCGCGGGGATCGGCACCGTGATCGAGTCCCGGCACCCGGACCACATTGTGGGCGACACGCTGTACGGCTCCTGGGGCGTGCAGAACTATGCGATCTCGGACGGAACGGGTGTGTCCAAGGTGGACACGTCGCTCGCGCCCGCGCCGGTTCACCTTGGCGTGCTGGGGGTCAGCGGGTTCACCGCCTACTTCGGACTGCTCGACATCGGCAAGGTCAAGGAAGGCGACACCGTCGTGGTGTCCGCGGCCGCCGGTTCGGTGGGCAGCGCGGCCGGGCAGATCGCCAAGATCCTGGGCTGCCACGTGATCGGGATCGCCGGCGGCGCGGCCAAGACCGCGGTGCTGGTGGACGAGCTCGGGTTCGACGCGGCCATCGACTACAAGTCCGAGAACGTCCGTGCCCGGCTCAAGGAGCTGGCGCCCAAGGGCGTCGACGTCTTCTTCGACAACGTCGGCGGCACGATCCTGGAGGATGTGCTGGCCCGGCTGGCCCGCGGCGCGCGGATCGTCATCTCCGGCGCGGTGTCCCAGTACAACACCGAATCCCGCCCGCAGGGCCCGTCGAACTACATGCAGCTGCTGGTGAGCCGCGCGTCGATGACCGGGTTCTTGGTCTTCGACTATGCCGAGCGCTTCCCCGAGGCCACGGTCCAGCTGGCCGCCTGGCTCACGGACGGCCGGCTGAAGTCGTTGGAGCACACCATCTCCGGCGGGATCGAGAAGTTCCCCGACGCGCTGCTGGACATGCTGGCGGGTGGGAACACCGGCAAGCTCGTGCTGGCGCTATGAACGACGCGCTGCGGCACCGCTTCGAGGCGGACTCGGCCGCCCGGACCCTGGCGCTGGTCGGCGAGCGCTGGACCCTGCTGATCCTGCGGGAGACGTTCTTCGGGGTCCGGCGCTACGGCGAGTTCGCGCGCAACCTGTCCATCCCCCGGCCGACCCTTTCGGCCCGCCTCAAGACCTTGGTCGAGGCGGGCCTGCTGGACCGCGTGCAGTACGCGTCCGATCCGGACCGGCACGAGTACCGGCTGACCCAGGCCGGCCGGGACCTGTTCCCGGCGATCGCCACCCTGATGCGCTGGGGCGACAAGTACCTCGCCGGCCCGGAAGGCCCGCCGATCCTGCTGCGGCACAACGACTGCGGCGAGATCACCGAGACCTATGTGGCGTGTGGCACCTGCGGCAGGGAGGTTTCCGCCGACCGGGTGACCCCGGAACCCGGCCCCGCGTACCAGACCTGAGGGCCGAACGGGCGAACCCGGAGATCGTGGCGGGTTCGTGGCAACCTGTGCCTCCGCCCGTGCGTGAGGCAGGCATGGTGATGTGGGGGAGAAGGCCGGTCACGGCCGTGATCGCGGAGGCGAAGTACCGGCGGCCGATCCTGACCTCGTTGCTGATCGGGGTCCTGTTCGCGCCGCTCGGGGCGCTGATCGTGACGATGAGCCTGTCGATGTACGCCCGCGTGGGGATGGAACCCTATCTCCCCATCGTGTTGTTGGAGTTGGTCGTGATCGCCGGGCTGAATGTCTTCTTCGCGCGCAGGCAGGCCCAGCTGCTGCCGCCGGTGCTGACGAGGGACGAGGCCGTGGAGGTCATCCGGTCGGTCTGGCTGGGCACCGACCTGGCCCGGCCCCAGCTGGCCTTCGCCGTGATCCTGTACAGCGAGCGCCTGCTGAACCGGCGTTCGGACATCCGTCTGCTGCTGGCCGGCTGCGCCGCGGTCCTGGTGGCCGTGATCGGCCCGCGGCCGGTGCCCCAGCCGACGAGAACCTGGGTCACCGCGCTGATCCTGGTGTTCGCCGCGGCCGGGTTCGCCTACGCCGTGGCCATCCACAAGGCGCGGCGGCGGCACGGCGAGGCGCGCCGGAGGGCCGACGAGATGGTCCGGAACGCCTAGGCCCGCGGACCACAAGAAAACAGCAAGAACCGCTGTCTAGTCTGGTGGGAATGTGAAGTTCGGGGGAGAAGATGATCGGGTCACGTCTTGTCGAGGAACAGCTGGCGCGGCCGGCGCTGATGGGCTTCGCCCTGGCCGTCGCCATCGGGCCGATGGTGGCGTTG
>CBIMJO010000235.1:0-9711 GCA_966244135.1 uncultured Actinocrispum sp.
GGCCAGGGAGGGGACACTGGCATGCCAACCGGCCTGCATCCATATCTGCTCACCTCACCGCCGGCCCGCCGCCATTCGCTGCGACTGAGTCTGACGCCGCGGGTGGCACGGACGGGCGCGGTCGATGGCGCTTGGTGGCCGTACTCGATGGACCCGCTGGCTGAGTTCCCGGCGGTGATCGCCGGGCTGGCCATGTGCCTGGGCCCGGTCACGCGGCTGACGTACAACCTGGACGCCTGGGGCCCCGGGCCGTGGTGCCTGGTGGTCGACAGCGAGACGGTCCGCCTCGACGGGTTCCACTCGATCGACCCGCACACCGTGCGGGTGTCGGGTCAGGCATGGGGGAGCAGGGTGCTGCTCATCCTCCCGCCGGACACCCGCGCCTACGGGGCCACCACCGAGCAGATCCTGCACACCGCCGAGCCGCGCTGACCCCGGCCGCGCCGGCTCAGTCCTGACCGCTGAAACCGGGCTGCCGGGGCGGTACGGCGGGTTCTGCGCGCTCGGGCTCGGGCTCGGGCGCCGGTGGGTCCCCGGCGGGCTTCCCCGGTTCGCGGAACAGGTTCGCCGGGAAGACCGGCGGGTCGCTCGGTTCGGCCGGCTCGCTCGCGGGGCGGTGGCTGAACAGGTCGTGGTCGGTGATTGTGTTGTCCTTCCTGGACTTCAGGCGGTCCGGTCCGCCGTGCGCGGCCGCCGCAGTGGTGCGCCGGCGTCGTGCAGGTGGCGCAGCACGATGGCGTAGGACGCGATGATTCCGCACTGGCTGTAGGAAATCCCGTGCTGCGCGCAGAACTCCCGCACGATCGGGCGGGCGCGGCGCAGGTTGGGGCGGGGCATGTGCGGGAACAGGTGATGCTCGATCTGCATATTCAAGCCGCCGAACAGGCTGTCCACCCACCGTCCGCCGCCGATGTTACGGGAGGTGAGCACCTGCCTGCGCAGCGGGTCCAGCTGCTCGGCCGGGCTGAGCATCGGCATGCCCTTGTGGTTCGGCGCGAAGGAACAGCCGAGATAGACGCCCATCACTCCCTGGTGCACCACGATGAACAGCACCGCCTGCCCCGGCGGTAACACGATGAACAGGGCGGCGAGGTAGCCGAGGGCCGGGACGGTGAGCAGCGCCGCCTCCAGTGCCGGCCGGCGCAGCTCGCGGTTGAGCACGGCCTGGAAGCCGGCGATCCGCAGCATGACCGCCTCGGCCAGCAGCAGCGGGAAGAACAGGAACGCCTGGTACTTGGCGACCCAGCGCACGATGCCCTGCTTGCCGCCGGACTGCTCGCGGCTGAAGGCCAGCGCCGTGATGTCGACGTCCGGGTCGTGGCCCTCGTGGTTGGGATGCGCGTGGTGCGCGTTGTGCTTGGCCACCCACCACTGGAAGCTGAGCCCGGTGATCCCGCCGTGCAGGTACCCGATCACGTTGTTCGTCTTGCGGGTGCGGAAGATCTGCCCGTGGCCCGCGTCGTGGCCGACGAACGCGAACTGCGTGAACACCACGGCCAGGAACGCCGCGACGAGCAGCTGCCACCAGGACTCGCCCAGCAGTGCGAAGGCCACCACGCCGGCCGCGAGCATCAGCGCGTTGACGGTCATCCGGGCCGTGTAGTACCCGATCCGCCGGTCGAACAGGCCGGCGCTGCGAATCAGCCGGGCCAGCCGGGCGAAGTCGCTGCCCGGTGCGGAACGGGTGGGATCGGAAACATCAGTCGAGGTCATGGGTGTCCGTGCTTTCCGGGGAGGGGACGAGTCCAGGGAGAGGTACCCGCCCGCCGGTGCTCTGCTGGTGCTGGGAAGGGGCCGCCAGGGCCGCCGGGCACATGTGACCGTGTTTCCGCGGGCGGGGAAGCATGAGCACGTGTTCGGGCTGCCGCACACTATCGCGGCCCGGCGTGTTCATCTGCTCGCGGGTATCCGTCCAGCACATGAACATCCGGCGGCGGGCGGCTGTCAGTCCTTTATGGACGGTCAGTTGATCTGCCGGGGGTGGCCGGAGAGCCGGTCGCCCACCGACTGGACGTCCAGCCCCAGCATGGCCATCAGCATCGCCCGGTCCTCCTGACCGGTGGCGTGGCTGTCCACCGTGCGGGTGGCCTGGTCGCGCTGGAAGTCCTCCTCACGCAGCCGGGCGGCGCGGGCGTCGGCCAGCCGTTGCGTGCCGGTGTCCGGGTTCGGGTGCTGGGTGGTCATCGCGATACCTCCGATGCGCTGCGCGCCAGCCGGGCCAGCCGCGGCGCGGTCGGCCACCGCACGCTCCAGGCCCAGCCCAGCTTCTCGAACAGCCAGATCAGCCGGGCGGAGATGTCGATCTGGCCGCGCAGCACGCCGTGCCGGGCGGACGTCGGGTCCGCGTGGTGCGAGTTGTGCCATGACTCGCCCATCGACAGGATCGCCAGCGGCCAGAAGTTCGCCGACCGGTCGCGGCTGGCGAACGGGCGTGCGCCGATCATATGGCAGATCGAGTTCACCGACCAGGTCACGTGGTGCTGGAAGGCCACCCTGGCCAGACCGGCCCAGAGGAACCCGGTCAGCGCACCCCACCAGGACAGTGTGATCACCCCGCCCAGCACCGCGGGCAGCAGCACACTCAGCGTGACCCACAAGGGGAAGAGCCGGTCCACCACGCGGATCGCGCGATCGGCCGCCAGATCCGGCGCGAACCGGTCGATGTTGGTGCGGTCCCGGCCGAACAGCCAGCCCATGTGCGCGTGCCAGAACCCCTTCGCCAGCGCCAGCGGCGAGGTGCCGAACAGCCACGGCGAGTGCGGGTCGCCCTCCCGGTCGGAGAACGCGTGGTGGCGGCGGTGGTCGGCGACCCAGCCGATCACCGGTCCCTGCGCGGCGAGGCTGCCGGCGATGGCCAGCGCGATCCGAAGTAGACGATGCGCCTTGAACGCCCCGTGCGTGAAATACCGGTGGTAGCCCACCGTGATGCCCAACGACGACACTGTGTAGAACACCGCCGCGATCGCGACGGCCTCCCAGCCGAGTCCCCAGCCCCACACCAGCGGCACGGCCGCGAGCAACGCGGCGAACGGAATGATCAGGAATGCCCGGATGGTGATCATCTCGGCCAGTGACGCGCGTTCGGACAGGACGGGTTTGGGCGGGGTGGCTACTGTCATGCGGTACTCGTCTCGGGTTTCGGCGTGCGTGACATGGCGGACGGCGTCAGCCGCGGCCGCGGGGGACTAGGAGGCCCGGCCGGGCGGGGTCCTGGCGCGGCGGGACGTGCGAAGTACCTCTATGGCACCGACACTACGGCATGGCCCCGGAGAGCACTTCGCGAAGCGGATCTCAGCGCTGCGAGCGCGGGAACTTCCCGTCGGTCTGGCCCAGGGCCAGCAGCTCGGTGTACTGGTCCTGCCAGGACCGCTCGGTGGCCAGCAGATCGGACAGCCGCTGCACCCATTCCCCGTCCACCGGGGGCTGCGAGGTGCTCAGGTGCTTGCGGGTCTCGTCCCGGGCCTTGAACCATTCGGCCAGGGTCGGGCCCAGCACCGGACCGTCGGGCGTAGTGGCCATCGCATCACCATACGCCCGGATCGCCTAGTCGGGACCCTGGCGCCGCTGGTGATGTGGGGTACTGTGAGGACGTCGGGGTGCTGCCTGGCCGGTGTTGGAACCGGTGGCCCCGGCCGTCAGACCGGCCTCACGGCCGGCAGCGGCGGCGCGCATCGCCGGTCCGCTCGCGAGAACCACACCCTCCCGGCCATGATGGCCGTCGAGCAGTCGCGGCTGAGTGTCCCCCCACGTGGACGAAGCCGATGGCGCCCACCCCGGGGTGTGCCGAGCGACCCGGCCTTGCGCCGGCTGGTGCCGATAAGAACCGCCCACATCGAACCGAGTGGTGCAGGCCGCCGGGAAATGGACATCGAGACATGGAGCAGCGCTCATTGACCGAACCGGGACTGGCCGATGACGGGGCGCGAGCGCTGTCCCAGGGACTGGCGGGCTATCTGAGCGCGGTGGCGGAGGCGATCGGGGTTCCCGCCGAGGGAACGACCTTCGAGGTCAGCGACACGGCCACCGCGTACATCGCGCTGGACCGCCGGTGGTCGCGGCACCCCGGCCGGGACCTGATGCTGGTGTGGAGCGAGCACACCGGCTGGACGGTCTCGCTGGAGACCGGCCCGAGTGAGCCCCCGGCGGTGGTCGCCCGTCTCGGCGGCGCCGACCGCGTGCCGGAACCGAAAGCCGTGGCCCAGTTCGTCACTGACGCGCTCGCCGGCGACGGCTCCCAGCCGGGCCCGCCGGCGGTGGTGAGCGAGCCGGACCGGGCGCGGCTGGCCGAAAGCCTCACCAGGTACGTCCAGAACGTGATCACTCTGTAGTGGACTGTTCCGTGCGCGCTGCGCCGGTGACCTTGCCGGTCAAGCGATCCCGCCGGGTCGGCACCGTCACGGTGGCAACAGTCCACATAGTCCAGTCGCCGCGGCCTCAGTCGAAATACGGGTCGGGCGGCTGCTGGACCGGGTGCACGAGCACGTCGTACGACTCCGGGTGCCAGCCGGTCGACGCGGCACCGCCGAGCCGGACCGCTTCGGCGAACACCTTCTGCCCATCAAGGTGCCCGTCCACGATGAGCTCATCGGTGACGGGCACCTTGACGTACGCCTCTTCGGTGATCACCCGGCGCAGCCGCACGGAGATCGAGTAGTTCGGCATGCGGCCGAAACTAGCGGCCGGGGTGTCTACCCCTGCTCGGACCACCAGTGCCGGCCGGCGTCCGGAAGTGTGCTGATCGGGTCGTAGTACGGGTACTTGCGCTCCAGCGCCTCGGGGTCCTGCAGCTCGATGCCGGTGCGGTAGTTCTTGGTCCAGTACGAGATCCCGCGCTCGCGGTCGTACTCGTGCACCTGGTGCACCCAGCGCTTGCCGACGTAGGGCACATCGCACACGATCCGCGGCGTCGCGTACCCGGGCAGGTAGCCCATGATCGCGTGCTGCAGCTCCATCGCCTCCCACACCGCGACCCGCCAGTGCTCGGCGTTCGGGATCATGTCGCACATGTAGAAGTAGTACGGCAGGATGTTGGCTTCCCCTTGCAGCGCAAAGCAAAGGTCCAGCAGGTCGGCCGGGGTCGCGTTCACGCCACGCATCAGCACGCCCTGGTTGCGCACATCCCGCACGCCGACGTCCAGCGCGGTCCGCGCGGCCTCGGCGACCAGGGGAGTGACCGACTGGGCGTGGTTGACGTGCGTGTGGATCGCCAGGTTCACCCCTCGCCGGTGCGCGGTGCGCGCGACCCGCTCCAGACCCTCGACGACCTTCGGCTGGATCCAGTGCTGCGGCAGGCCCGCCAGCGCCTTGGTCGCCAGCCGGATGTCGCGCACGGTCTCGATGTCCAGCAGCCGCATCAGGAACGACTCCAGCTGGTGCCATGGCACGTTCGCCACGTCACCGCCGGACACGACCACGTCCCGCACACCCGGGGTGCGCTTGAGGTAGTCGATCATCTGGTCCTGCCGGTCGACCGGCTTGAGCGACAGCTTGTGCTTGTCCACCGCGGCGGTCGAGTTGCCGACCAGGTCCATCCGCGTGCAGTGCCCGCAGTACTGCGGACAGGTCGACAACAGCTCGGCCAGCACCTTGGTCGGGTAGCGGTGGGTCAACCCCTCGACGACCCACATCTCGGCCTCGTGCAGCGAGTCCCGCGTCGAATACGGGTGATTCGGCCAGCGCGGGTCGCGGTCGCTGCGCACCGGCAGCATGTACCGGCGCACCGGGTCGGCGTAGAACGCGGCGGTGAACTTGACCGGGTCGGAACCCGCGTCCGGCGCCATCGTGTTGAGCATCTGCGGCGGCAGCAGCATCGACATGGTGGCCAGCTGCTGCTGGTCGGCCACCAGGTCCTCGTAGAACCGCTCGTCCAGCAGGTCGCCGACGCACGCGCGCAGCTGCTTGATGTTGCGCAGACAGTGCACACGCTGCCACTGAGCGTCACGCCACTGTGCTTCGGTGACGTCCCGCCAGCCGGGAAACCGTCGCCAGTCCGGCTCCACGAGCTCGCGGCGAACGTAGGAGTACGGCTGTTCGCCCGTCTCCCGGACAGCTGTCGCGACGGTGGTCGCGACAGTGTCGATGTCCTCGATCGCAGTCATCTCTACTCCTCGCCGTCAGCGTCGCATAAAGATATGCTGTCAGAGGGACAATACAACGTAAATCTTTCGGTCTGATCTAGGAGGCGGGAGTGTCGGCTTACGGGTTGCACAGGGTTGTGGACCCGGTCGGGGTGCTGCCGCAGCAGGCCGAACGGCTCAATGCCGACCCGGTCCCCGGCCACGACGAGGTGATCGTCGACGTCGAGCGGCTCAACCTGGACGCGGCGTCGTTCCGGCAGCTGCGCGAGCAGCACGGCTCGGGCGAGGCGGTCCGGGCCGCGGTGCTGGCGATCGTCGAGCGGCGCGGCAAGATGCATAACCCCGTTACCGGATCGGGTGGCATGCTGCTGGGCACCGTGCGTGAAGCCGGCCCCGGCTCGCCGCTCGGCCTCAAGCCCGGCGACCGGATCGCCACCCTCGTCTCGCTCACGCTGACCCCGTTGCGGATCACCGACTCGCTGGCCGACTGGGACGGCACGTCCGAGCAGGTGCCGTGCGAGGGGACCGCGGTGCTGTTCGGCCGCTCCATCGCCGCCGTCCTGCCCGACGATCTGCCCGACCACCTGGCGCTGTCCGTGCTGGACGTGTGCGGCGCCCCGGCATTGACCGATCGTGTGGTCCGTCGTGACCGCGCGTCATCGGTGCTGGTCATCGGCGGGGGCGGGAAGTCCGGCTCGCTGTCGCTGGCCGCCGCCCGCCGGGCCGGCGCGGAACGGCTCATCGCCCTGGTCCCGACCCAGAAGGAAGCCGAGGCGCTGGAACGCGCCGACCTCGCGGACGAGGTCGTGATCGCCGACGCACGCGATCCGGTGGCGGTCTCCGAGGTCGTCAACCGCCAGGTCGACGTCACGATCGTGTGCGTTGACGTGCCCGGCTGCGAGCATGGCGCGGTGCTGGCCACCAAGGACGGCGGCACGATCGTGTTCTTCTCGATGGCCACCTCGTTCTCCGCAGCGGCGCTGGGCGCCGAAGGGCTGGCCGCGGACGTCGAGATGATCATCGGCAACGGGTACGTGCCTGGTCACGCCGAGTTCGCGCTGGACCTGATCCGCGCCGAGCCGGGGGTCCGCGAGCTGTTCGAGGCCAGGGAACGGCAGACTTCCGGGGCATGAAGAGCTTGCTGCTGGGTGGTCGCATCCATTCCCCGTCCGCGCCGGATGCGACCGCGATGGCGATCGAGGACGGCGTGGTGGTGTGGGTGGGCCAGGACGGCCCGGCGAAGGCGCTCTACCCGGACGCCGAGGTCGTGCCGCTTGACGGCGCCTTCGTGGCGCCGGCGTTCGTCGACCCGCACGTGCACACCACCGCGGCCGGCCTGCAGCTCACCGGTCTGGACCTGTCCCACTGCACGTCGCTGGACTCGTGTCTCGACGCCGTGCGCGCCCGCCGGGAAGAGGTCGTGTGGGGCCACGGCTGGGACGAGACGCGCTGGCCCGAGCAGCGGCCGCCGACCCGCGAGGAGATCGACCAGGTCGCCGACGGACGCCAGGTGTACCTCTCGCGAGTGGACGTCCACTCCGCACTGGTGTCCTCGGCGACCATCGCCCAGGCACCCTCGGCGCGTGGCGCCAAGGGCTGGGATGACCACGGCCCGTTGTCCCAGGACGCGCACCACATCGTCCGCCGCGTCGCACTGCGCGGACTGTCCGGCCAGCAGCGAGCGGCCGCCAGGATCGCCTTCCTGACCCACGCGGCCGCCCAGGGTGTGGCCGCGGTGCACGAATGCGCCGGTCCGGAGATCTCCGGCCGCGCGGACCTCGCCGAGGTGCTGGAGCTGGGACGGCTGGACAGTTTTCCCGATGTCGTCGGGTATTGGGGCGAGCTGGGCGCGTTCGACCTGGCCCGTGAGCTTGGCGTGCACGGCTTGGCCGGGGACCTGTTCGTGGACGGTGCCTTGGGTTCGCGGACCGCGGCCCTGCACACGCCGTATGCCGACGACCCCGGCAATACCGGCGCCCGCTACCTCGACGCGGGGGAGATCGCCGAGCACGTCATCGAGTGCACACATGCCGGCCTGCAGGCCGGGTTCCACGTCATCGGCGAGGCCGCGGTGGCGACCGTTGTGGACGGTTTCGCCAAGGCCGCCGAAGTCGTTGGCGTGCCTGCGCTCGCGGGCGCGCGGCATCGGCTGGAACATGTGGAGATGGTGACCGAGGAACAGGGCGCCCTGCTGGGGTCGTGGGGCGTGGTGGCCTCCATGCAGCCGCAGTTCGACGCGTTGTGGGGCGGCCCGTCCGGGATGTACGTGCGGCGGCTGGGGGAGCGGGGGACCGGGCTGAACCCGTTCTCGATGCTCGCCCGCAACGGTGTTCTGCTCGCGTTCGGGTCGGACACCCCGGTCACGCCGATGACCCCGTGGGCTTCGGTGCGTGCCGCGGTTCACCATCACACCAACGGTTTCGGCGTGTCGGCCCGGGCCGCGTTCACCGCGCACACCCGCGGCGGGTGGCGGGCGTCCGGTGTGGACGATGGCGTGACCGGCACGCTCGTTCCCGGTGCCCCGGCCACCTACGCGGTCTGGGAGACCGGCGAGCTGGTGGTCGCCGGGAGTGACAGCCGGGTGCAGCGGTGGTCCACCGACCCTCGATCGGGTGTTCCCGGCCTGCCGTCGCTGGACGGCGAGCTGCCGAAGTGTGTTCAGACCGTGTTGCGCGGCAAGACGATTTACCACAAGGGGTGAACTGAATGGGCGGACTGCTGGACCTCGACCCCGGCGTAGTGGCCAAGGCTCGGCAACTCGCGGCACAGGCCGGTGAACCGGTGGTGGCGCTGGCGAAGGCGCACACCACCGTCTCGGTCGAGCGCGCGACCCTGCGGCTGGCCGGGATCACCGGCGCCGATACCGCCCACCGCGCGGGTGACGTCCCGTGGGTGAACCGGGTCGTGGACACCGTCCGCGACCACTGCGGCCTGGAGCATGGCGTCGTCCTGCCCGCGTTCCATGCCCTGCGCTCAGGCGAGTTCGAGTCGCTCACCGAACTTGCCGAGGCCACCGCGGCCGGTCAGGTTCAGTACACCGTCCCCACCGGACGTGACGCCACCAGCGCGCTGAAACTGGCTCGTACGGCCATTTCCAAGGGCCTGCGGGCCATCGACCGCAACCGGGCCCAGCGCGACCGCCTGGTGACCAAGCTCGGTGACCCGCCGCAACGCCCCTGGATCTACCTGATCGTGGCCACCGGTGACATCGACGAGGACGTCGTGCAGGCCGCGAACGCCGCACGCGCGGGAGCGGACATCATCGCGGTGATCCGCTCCACCGGACAGTCCCTTTTGGACTACGTGCCGGAAGGTGCCACCCACCATGGGTTCGCGGGCACCTACGCCACGCAGGAGAACTTCCGGATCATGCGTGCCGCCCTGGACGACGTGTCCAAAGAGGTCGGTCGCTACATCCGGCTCACCAACTACGCCTCCGGGCTCTGCATGCCGGAAATCGCCGTACTGGGCGGGTTGCAGCGGCTGGACATGATGCTCAACGACTCGATGTACGGGATCCTGTTCCGCGACATCAACCCGATCCGCACCTTTGTGGACCAACGGTTCTCCCGCCAGGTGCACGCCCGCGCCGGGATCATCATCAACACCGGCGAGGACAACTACCTCACCACCG
>CBIMJO010000236.1:0-9671 GCA_966244135.1 uncultured Actinocrispum sp.
TGCGGGTCTTGTGATCACTGGGTGGGTTTTGGGGTTTGGTGGGTGTGGGTTTGGTCGTAGGTGTGGCGGGCGGCGTGGACTTTTTGGAGGTTGGGGGTCCAGGTTGCGAGGGTTTTGAAGATGGGGACGAGGGTTTTGGCGAGGGGGGTTATCTCGTACTCGACCCGTGGGGGGACTTCGGGGTGGTAGGTGCGGGTGATGAGGCCGTCGCGTTCGAGGGCGCGGAGGCGTTGGGTCAGGACCTTTGGGGTGATGGTGGTTATTCGGCGTTCCAGTTCGCCGAAGCGTTGGCGGCCGTGCTCGTTCAGGGTCCACAGGATGGGGGTGGTCCAGCGGCTGATGACCAGGTCGACGAGGGGGGCGATGGGGCAGGCCTGTTCGGGCGGGGATGTGGGGTCGGTCACGGTGGTGGCACTTTCCTGTAGGTACCTACTGGCTTGGGGATAGTAGCTTTCGTCTCGATCTTATTGAGATGGGAGCGGATGATGATCTTGGTTACTGGGGCTACGGGGAATGTCGGGCGGCCGCTGGTGCACGGCTTGGAGCAGGCTGGGGTGGCGGTCCGGGGTGTGTCTCGGCGGGATGGGGTGGACCTGCTGCGGCCGGAGAGCCTGCCGCTGGACGGGGTTGAGGCGGTGTTCTTGATGACGCCCGCTGAGTTTCTGGCGGAGGGTGATCTGGGTGCCGTGATGAAGGTTGTGCGAGAGGCCGGTGTCCGCAAGGTCGTGCTGCTGTCTTCACAGGGGGTGGGGACGGGGCGGCATCCTGGGGATCTGGAGGAGGCCGTCACGGGGTCCGGTGTTGACGAGTGGGCGGTGTTGCGGCCGGGTAACTTCGACTCCAACGCGCTGCAGTGGGCGCGGTCGATCAGCAGTCGGCGGCTCGCCGCGGCGCCGTTCGGGGATGTGGGGTTGCCGGCGATCGATCCGGCTGACATCGCCGAGGTCGCGAAAGCCGCCCTGCTGGGCGACGTGAACGGCGTCCACACGCTGACTGGGCCGGCGGCCATCTCGCCGAGGCAGCAGGTCGCGGCGATCGCGGACGTGCTGGGTGAACCGGTGCGGTTCGTCGAGCAGAGCCGGGCCGAGGCCCGCGAGGAGATGCTGCGGTTCATGCCCGAGCCGGTCGTGGAGGCGACTCTGGATGCTCTGGGTACACCAACGGCGGACGAACAACGGGTCAGTCCGGATGTCGAACGGCTTCTGGGGCGTGCGCCGCGCTCGTTCGCTGAATGGGTCGACCGCTCTGTCGCTGCTTTCCGGTAGACGGTGGGGTCAGTGCCAGCGGATGTCCAGAAGGGCCCGGAGTTTTCGGTGTTCCGCTGGTTGTTCGGCCAGGAAACGGTCCAGGAAGGCTATTACGTCGTCCGCCGTCGAGGTCCGGGGGTTCAGCGGGCGGATGACCTGCTCCGGGATGTAGCCGGGATCGGCCAGGATTCGGTCGGTGGCGTTGTCCGGCCAGTTCAGGCCTCGTTCGATGCCCCGCTGGGTCGCCGCGGATATCGGCGTGTCGTGTTTGTTCAGGGCCCGGCGGAGGGTGGACAGCCGGATCTTGCCTTTTTCGGCCAGATCCTGAATCTGCATTCCTTGTTCTATTCTCGCGCCGTGCGTGAGGCGTGTGAGCCGCCGGCGGGCCTCAACCTGCTCATGAGCGCTCATTGGCGCACATTAGCGCAACTTTGCCGGGCCTGCGCGTTCCGATTTGTTGCGAGCGCTTATTGGCGCTAATGTCCGCTCATGGCTCGCAGTCCGCTCACCCTGCCGTTCAGTGGAGCCCGGCTCCGCGCCTGGCGGGAACGGGCCGGGCTGACCCAGCGTGAACTGGCCGAGCGGACCGGGCTGTCGCGGTTCCGGATCTCGCGATGGGAGACCGGCGAGAGCAAACCGCAGCCCGGCGCGCTGGAGCCATTGGTCCGCGGGCTCGCCGAGGCATTGCGGCGGCCCGGGTTCGGCCTTGACGACCTGCTGGACGAACCGCCGCTCAGGACCGGTGAACCTGAACGGGACCGACCGTGATGCTGACCAGCAGGCCGATGGCCACGATCGCCAGCGTGGCCAGCACGATCAGCACGCCGGCCCGTAATGTCGCCGGCCAGCTGGCCAGCACCGCCGTCAGGAATCGGATCCACGGGGTATCGCGGTTCATGAAGCTCCTTTGTCGGGAATACGGAACACAGGAAAACTCCGGCGAAGGATGAATGGTGGCTCCCCTGTGCGGCGGGGGAGCCACCGCCAGCACAGTAATGGTCGGGGCAGTGCTGGTGAATACGATTCATGCGAAGTGGCGAATCCTCGGTAATGACGAATTCGGGATTCCCGGAACCTACTTTCGTCTGGACCGCTGAACGGAACACCACTACGCCCACAAGGTGGACAACGTTGACACCCCGAACCCGCCTGCTTACTTTCTGTGTGTGGTGACGTCGAGCCAAGCCGCGCCGGGGGCGTTGGCGGAGTTGTTGGCAGATGGGCCCTTTCATGTCGCATTGCGAGCGGCGATCAGTTCGAGCGGGCTGGCCCTTGACCGGATCCGGTACCGGTTACGGTTACGTGACGTAACAATCAGCGTTCCGACGCTCAGCAACTGGCAGTCCGGGCGCAGACGGCCGGAACGCCCGGAGTCGCTGAGGGCGCTCGCCGAGCTGGAGGACGTGCTGGATCTGCCGCCCGCCGCGCTGCGGTCGCTGCTGGGCCCGCCCAGACCCCGGGGACGCGCGGCGCACCCCAAGGGGCCCGGCGCGATGGTCGAGACGTGGGGACCGGCGGTGGAGCGGCTGCTGGGCGGCGTGGACATGTCGTCCGACGGGCGGCTGACCCGGCTGAGCCAGCACGACCAGATCGAGGTGGACGACAACGGCCGGCTCGCCGAGGTGGCCAACCGGCTGGTGCTGCGGGCCAGCCACGACGGCGCCGACCGGTGGATCCTGGTCTGGGACGCCGGGCACGCCGAGCGCATCCCCGAGGTGATCGCCGGGCAGCACTGCCGGCTGCGGCGGCTGAACGTCGACTGGGACACCGGCCTGATGGTGGGCGAGCTGCTGTTCGACACCCCGCTCGCGCGCGGCGAGACGATCATCATGGAGTACCGGATCGTGTACCCGATCCAGTCGACCACCAAGTCGGACACGTTCGTCCGCCGGTTCCACCGGACCACGAGGGACTACGTGCTGCAGGCCCGGTTCGACCCGACCGCGCTGCCCGCCCGCTGCGTGCGGCTCGGCGGCGGGACCGGCTGCGAGCTGGTGCCCGATCCGAGCGGGTCGGCGCACCTGGTGGAGTTCAACGTGGCCGGGACGGTCGGGATCGTCTGGGATATGTGATCCTCGACGGCATGACCGAACTGGTGGCGCCCATGCAGGGCACGGTCGTGCTCGTCTCGGTGGGCCCCGGCGACCGGGTCCGGGCCGGGCAGCAGGTCGTCGTGCTCGAGTCGATGAAGATGGAGCACGTCGTCGCGGCGCCCGAGGCCGGCCAGGTCCTGTCCCTCGCGGTCGCCGCGGGCGACACCGTCAAACGGGACCAGCCGCTCGTGGTCATCAAGCCGGGCGAACCCGAGGACATTGACGAGCCGGAGGCCGACGTCGCCACGGGTGAGGCGCGGACCGATCTGGCCGAGGTGCTTCGGCGCCGCGCGGCCACGCTCGACGAGAACCGGCCCGAAGCGGTGCTCCGCCGGCAGCGTGAGGGCCGCCGCACCGCCCGTCAGAACGTCGAAGACCTTTGCGATCCGGGGACGTTCGTCGAGTACGGCGCGTTTGTCGTTGCCGCGCAACGCAACCGCCGCTCGTTGGACGAGCTGATCGAGAAGACGCCCGCGGACGGGCTGGTGACCGGGACCGCGGAGATCAACGGGATGCCGTGCGTGGTCGTCGCCTACGACGCGACCGTGCTCGCCGGGACCCAGGGCGCCTACAACCACGCCAAGAAGGACCGGATGTTCGAGCTGGCCGCGCGGCGCGGGCTGCCGGTCGTGCTGTTCGCCGAGGGCGGCGGCGGACGTCCTGGGGATACCGACATCCCGATCGTCGCCGCTCTGGACGCGGCGGCGTTCTCCTTGTTCGCCAGGCTTTCCGGCGTGGTGCCGTTGATCGGGATCGTCGCCGGGCGGTGTTTCGCCGGCAATGCGGCCCTTTTGGGCTGCTGCGACGTGATCATCGCGACGGCGGACGCGACCATCGGCATGGGCGGGCCGGCGATGATCGAGGGCGGCGGGCTCGGCGTGGTCACCCCGGAGGAAGTGGGGCCGCTCGACGTTCAAGTGCCCAACGGGGTGGTCGACATCGCGGTGGCGGACGAGGCCGAAGCGGTCCGGGTCGCCAAGCAGTACCTGTCATATTTCCAGGGCCGCGCCGAATGGTCCACTGTGGACATCACCGCGCTGCGGAGCGCTGTTCCGGAGAACCGCGTGCGGTCGTACGACGTGCGGGCGGTGATCGACCTGCTCGCCGATCCCGGCTCGGTGCTGGAGATCCGCCGCGAGTTCGGGGCCGGGATCATCACCGCGCTGGTCCGGGTCGAGGGCCGGCCGATGGGCCTGATCGCCAACAACCCCAAGCATCTGGGCGGCGCCATCGACCGGGACGCGGCCGACAAGGCCGCCAGGTTCCTGCAACTGTGCGACGCGCATGGGCTTCCGGTCGTTTCCCTGTGCGACACACCGGGGTTCATGGTCGGGCCGGAGTCGGAGAAGACCGCGACCGTCCGGCATTTCAGCCGGTTGTTCGTGACCGGCGCGAACCTGACCGTGCCGCTCTGCGCCATCGTGCTGCGCAAGGCGTACGGGCTCGGGGCGATGGCGATGTTCGGTGGCAGCGCGAAGCTTCCGCTCGCGACGGTGGCCTGGCCGACCGCCGAGTTCGGCGCGATGGGCCTGGAGGGCGCGGTCAAGCTAGGCTTCCGCCGTGAGCTGGACGCAATCGAGGATCCGGTGCGGCGCAAGGAGACCCTGGACGCGATGATCCTCCTCGCCTACGAGCAGGGGAAAGCGCTCAACGCGGCCTCGATGTTCGAGATCGACGACGTGATCGACCCGGCGGACACCCGCCGCTGGATCACCGCCGCGCTGCCGGAAACCGTTGCGCGGGGCCGAAGGCCGAACATCGACACCTGGTGATCACTGGCTGCGGAAGGCGACCGGCGCGCTGAGCAGACCGGCGACGAGGTAGCCGCCGGTCACCGAGACGATCGCGGCGAACGGCGTCAGCGAAGGCCACAGGCCGACGAGCACGCCGGTCGCTATCGGTCCCAGCATCGCGATCAGCCAGCCGTGCGCGATCCTGGAATAGGTCAGCACGAACAGCCCGAGGAACGCGCAGCCGACCAGCAACGCCGGATACAGCAACAGGACCACGCCGAGGCAGCCCTCGCCGGAGCAGAAGACGTCCGCCTCGAACAGCCGGTTGATCAGCCACCAGGTCAAGCCCAGGGCGAGTCCGACGGTCGTGCTCGTGGCACACCGTACGGCCAGGTCGGCGCCTCTCGACATGGGCACATCGTGACGCACGAGGGCCCTTGGTGTCCGGCGATTCGATCCGGTGGCAAAAAGTGATATCACTTTGCTAGTCTCTGGGCATGACGACTGAGATCCCTGCCCCGCGAGTGCGGGAGCACGCTGCCACCGAACGCGCCGGCCTGGGCATCCTGGTGGGTGGAATCCTTGCCGAGCTCGCCGGTGCGGGGGCGTTAGCCGGTGGCGTACTGGCCACGGCGAGAGGCAATCCGGCCCTCGGCATCCCGCTGATCGTGGTGGGCGTACTCGTTGTGGTGTCCGCGACCATCATGGTGGCGGGCCTGACGATCGTGGCCCCGGGCGAGTCGCGGGTGCTCCAGTTCTTCGGCCGCTACTCGGGAACCGTTCGCACGGCGGGGATCCGTTGGGTGAACCCGTTCACCACGCGGGTCCGGGTGTCCACGAGGATCCGCAACCACGAGACCTCGGTGCTCAAGGTGAACGAGCTGGAGGGCAACCCGATCGAGATCGCCGCCGTGGTGGTGTGGCAGGTTCAGGACACCGCGCGGGCGATGTTCGAGGTGGACAACTTCGTGCAGTTCGTGAGCATCCAGACCGACACCGCGATCCGGCACATCGCCAACAGCTACCCGTACGATTCCCACGGCACCGCAACGCTTTCGCTGCGCGACAACGCCGACGAGATCACCGAGCGGCTCTCGCAGGAGATCGGCGCGCGCGTGGAACCCGCTGGTGTCAAGGTGATCGAGTCCCGGCTGACCCACCTGGCGTACGCGCTGGAGATCGCGCATGCGATGCTGCGCAGGCAGCAGGCCACCGCCGTCGTCGCCGCCCGCCAGCAGGTGGTGGAGGGCGCGGTCGGCATGGTGGAGATGGCGCTCGACCGGCTCGCCGAACGCGAGGTGGTCGAGCTGGACGAGGAACGGAAGGCCGCGATGGTCCGCAACCTGCTCGTGGTGCTGTGCGGCGACCGCGATACCCAGCCGGTGGTGAACACCGGGTCCCTCTACACCTGAGGTCATTGTGCCGGAACGCAAAAGCGTCCTGTTGCGACTCGATCCCGCGGTGCACGACGCGCTTGCCCGGTGGGCGAACGACGAGCTGCGCAGTACCAACGCGCAGATCGAGTTCCTGCTCCGCCGGGCACTGGCCGACGCCGGCCGGATGCCCGACGAGGCCGGCCGGATCCCCAGGCGCGGCCGTCCGCGCAAGGGCGACGAGTGAGGTTTGCTACTTTCCGCAATAGGTGCACTGTCCCGCTTGGGCCGACCGGGCGTGAATCTGACTTTCCGTAACCTCGCCGAAATCGGTATACCAGCTTCCCGAGACCTCCCGACACCCTGTGTGACCAGGGATTTTCCACCGTTTGCCGTTCGAAACCGAGGTCGTCTTCTGAGACAGTTGATGGTGGGAGGTGGTGCGCTGTGTCACCGTCATCAAGCGATCGTGCGCACGTCCGCGCACTGTTGCAGCCAGGAGAAGAGATCAGCTACTTGTTTCCGGCGTCGATGGTCGGCGGGCCCTACAGTTCGTCGCATTTCCTCGTCGCCGTTACCGACTCGTCGATCACCGTGCTGGACACCGGGCTGGGTGGCCGCACGAGGCCCAACGCGGTCTGGCGGCGCTACCCGCGCCGGACCAGGCTCGGCCCGGTGGACCTGACCGTGATTCCCGAGTTCCAGCTGGGTGGCAGGGTGTACGAGGTGGATGAGGAGTACGTAGCGGAGATCAACGCGGCGGACGCGGAATGGTCCGCGGATGCCATGCCCCCGGACCCGCTTCCGCACCTATAGGTAGATTGGTTGGCGTGGACGACGAATCCGGGCGGGGTGAGCTGGTCGACGACCTGATGTTCGAGCCGGACTCGGACAGGTCTGCGAAGGTTGACAGGCAATGGGTGGAGCGGTTGCGCGCGTTCTGGCGCGCTGCCATCCGCTGGCCGTTGTGGCCGGTCACGGTGGTCATCGCCGCGTCCGTCGTGGGCGTGCTGATCTACATCGCGGTGGGCCTCATCGCTGGGTTCTTCTCGGGGATTGTGGACTAGGTCGTGTTTCGGGACATCTGAATCACGGCCTGGCCGGCCAGTCGTGCTTCGGGTAGCGCCCGCGCAGCTCCGCGCGGACGTGGGGGTAACCGTTGACCCAGAACGACTCTAGGTCGTCGGTGACGGCGGCCGGGCGGCCCGCGGGGGACAGCAGGTGCAGCTGCACCCGGACTTGTCCGTTGACGATCAGCGGTGTCCGGGTCCAGCCGAACGCCTCCTGGAGCTTGATCCGCAGGACGGGGCGGTCGCCGGTGTAGTCGAGCGGGAACTTCCTGCCGGACGGGACTTCCAGGCGTTCGGGGGTGAGCTCGTCCAGCCGTGCGGCCTCGGGCCAGGGCAGGAGTGCCTTGAGGGCGTTGGTCACGCTGACTTTGGCGAGCTGAGCGCGGTTCCGGGCCGCACTTAGATCCACTGTGGACAGAATGGTGTCGTCGGTGGGATCCGGCCAGGGTTCGCCAAGGGTGCGGTGCAGCAGGGCCATCCGGGCGCGGAGGGACTTCGCGGTGTCGGTGAGGTGCAGGACGCCGATGCCCTCGGTGTGGATCCCGGTCCGTATGGCGGCTTCGACGCTTTCCCGGCTGGGGTTGGTGAGTGGGCGTTCGGACAGCGTGATCGCGCCGATCCGGGTGACCCGTTTCGCCGTGACGTCGCCGTCCCAGGTTACCTCGTCCACTGTGGACGGTGGAATGATCGCTTTCGCCAGGGCCTCGTCGGCCTTGGCGGCCAGGCGGATCCGGCCGTGCGCGTCGCCCGGGCGCCGGTCCGCGACGGCGACGGCTAGCCATTCCTGGTCGCTCAGTCCGGTTCCGGGCGGCAACTCGACCGCGGTCCCGCCGGCCATCAGGTACACCGACGACCCGGGTGCGCGCCGGCGGGCCAGGCGCTCGGGGTAGGCGAGGGCCACGATCAACGCCGGATCCGGTGCGCCACCAGGATTCCCGGGCACCAACCCGGCCAACCGCCGAGCCTCCCGCGCCCACCGATCCCCACCACCCCCATCCACCCTGCCCGCGGCGCCCCTCTCGGCCGCGCCCGCGCCGCCCTTGCCCGAGCCTGCAGCGCTCTTTTCCTCGCGGCCCTTGCCCGCCTTGCCCGGGGCGATACCGCCCCCATCTGCGCGGCTCGCAGCCGCCGTCCCGGGGCCTGTGCCGCCCTCATCCACCCCAGCCGAATCCACGCCCCCCGAAACTGTCGTACCCCTCCGGTAACGTGAATTTTGGGGATCCCCCGAGCGGGGACCCTCGTCGCGGCGTGCGCCGCCGCCGCCGCGGGTGCGGGTGTGGATGGCTTTGCGGAGGGCCAGGTCGAGGTCGACGTCGTCGGTGTGGCTGTCGTTGTCCAGGAACGCCACGACATCCGCGGCGTTCCGCGCGCCGACCTGAGGTGCGCCGTCGAGCAACGCCCGTGCCAGCCGCGGATGCAGGCCGAGTTCGGCCATCCGCCGGCCGCGGTCGGTCGGGCTGCCGTCGATCACGGCATCCAACGCCCGCAACACGGTCTGCCCGGCCCGCAACGCACCCTCGGGCGGCGCGTCCCACCACTGCAGCCCCGTCCCGTCCGGCGTCCCCCAGCACGCCAGCTCCAGCGCCAGCCGCGTCAGATCCGCGACCTTGATCTCCGGCTCCGGATACCGCGGCAAGGTCGCGTGCTCGTACTCCGGCCAGCACCGATACACCCGTCCGGGCGCCTCTCGCCCGGCCCGCCCCGCCCGCTGCGCAGCCACCGCGGCGGACACCCGGACCGTCGCCAACCCAGGCAGCCCCCGCCGATGGTCGACCCGGGGAACTCGCGCCAGCCCGCTGTCCACAACCGCCCGCACCCCGGGAACCGTCAGGCTCGACTCCGCGATGGCGGTCGCCAGCACGACCCGTTGGCTGGAACCCCGCCGTAGCGCGGCATCCTGCGTCGTGGACGACAACCGCCCGTGCAGGGTGACGACGTTCATGCCATCGAGCATCGCCCGCACCCGCGCGATTTCCCCCGCGCCAGGCAGAAACACGAGCACGTCACCGTCCGTTTCGGACAGTGCGAGCCGGGTCGCGCGAGCCACGGCCGCCTCGATGCGCTCGTTGCGCACCGGTGGGGTGTACACGGTCGTCGTCGGGAACACGGGCGCCTCGACCGTCTTGGGCCATACCGTGGGGAGCTTGAGCGAGGC
>CBIMJO010000237.1:0-9600 GCA_966244135.1 uncultured Actinocrispum sp.
CTTCGCGGCGGCCACCGAGAACTGGCTGGCCCGGCCCAGCTCGGCCGGGTCGATGGTGCCGATCCACTCCCGGGCGTCGAAGTCGGCGACCTCGCACCCGTTGGCGTGCGCGAAACCCGTCGTGTCGAACGCCGTGATCGGTTTGACGCCGTTGCTCCCGGCCCGCAGTCCGGCCAGGAAACCGGGAACACCGATGCCGACACTGCTGATCACACCGAGGCCGGTGATCACCACCGTGCGGTCCGGCTGCTGCTTTGCGTTCACCGTAAGGGCTCCGTTCGGGCTCGGTTCGGGCTAGGCGGCGGCCGCGGCCTCGTTGACCACGGCGACCACGCCGTCGAGGTTGACCATCCGGGTCAGCTCGGCCTGGTCGATCTCGATGCCGAAGGTGCGCTCCAGCGACGAGAGGATCTCGATCGCGCCCAGCGAGTCCGCGTCGTGGTCCTCCTTGAACAAACTGGTGTCGGTCATCTCCTCCGGCTCGATCTCGAGGATCTCGCACACGATGTTCTTGATCGTGGCGCGACCGTTCTCGTCGATCGTGACAGAATTCGACGCAGTCATTTCTCTCTCCCGTCCGATAATGTCGGTGATGCGTTCTGCGAGCACAAAGCACTACCAGCTCGAATACTGCCGAGCCGAGCTATATCTTTCCTATACGGAACAGATGGTTTTCCAGGTTCGTCCCGGCGTCGGCCGACACCCCCACGGTGGCCAGCCGGGCCCGCGCGGGCCACAGCTCGGGAGATCCGGTGAGAATCGCGTGGTGCACGCCGCGCAGCAGCGAGCCGGGGTCGATGCCCAGCTCGTCGGCGAGCATCCGCCTGCCCTGCTCGTAGAGGGCCAGCGCGTCCGCCTGCCGGTCGCACCGGTAGAGCACGGTCATCAGCTGGGCCCGGAACCGTTCCTGGGTCGGGTACAGCCGCACCAGCCTGGTCAGCTCGGGCAGCAGCGGGATGTGCCGGCCCAGCGCCAGGTCCGCGTCGACCCGGCCGGCCAGCGCGGAGATCCTGGCCTCCTCCAGCCGCGGCCCCTCGGCGTCGCTGAGGTACTCCGACACGTTGACCAGCGCGCGGCCCCGCCACAGCGCCAGTGCCGAGCGCAGCAGTGCCGCCGACTCCTCGAACCGCCCGTCCAGCAGCGCCGTCTGCCCGTGCAGGGCCTGATCCTCGAACTCGGCCAGGTCCAGCCGGGACGACTCGATCCGCAGCAGGTAGCCCGGCGAGCGCCGCATGAAGGTGGCGTGCTGGCCGAACAGCTTGCGTAATCGGGAAACGTAGCTGTAGATCTGCGCGTTCACCGTGTTCGGCGGGTGCTGGCCCCAGACGTACCGGGTCATCTCCGCGTCGGACACCATCCGGTTGCCGGCGATCAGCAGCGCGGCCAGGACGGTCCGCGGCTTCATGCCGTCCAGCGGTACCTCCTCGCCGTTGTGGCGGACCTCGACCGGCCCCAGAACCCGAAACTCCATCCGACTGTCTCCCATGTGCCTCGCACCCCCCTCAGCCAAGGACCTTGTCGTGGACGAGAATCGCCTGGTAGAGCTCCCGCAGCGCCCGGCCGGGCTCCAGGCCGAGCTCACTGGCGAGCCGTTTGCGCGCGTGGTGGAACACATCCAGCGCCTCGGTCTGCCGTCCACTTCGATACAGCGCGAGCATCAGCTGCTCGCTGAACCGCTCCCGCTCCGGATGCTCGACCGACAGCTCCGCGAGCTCGGACACCACGGCCCGGCACTCCCCACTGGCCAGCCGCGCGGTGATCAGGTCCTCACGGGCCGAGAGCAGGCGTTCCTCCAGGCGGGCCGCCTCGGCCCGGCACCGGGGCCCGTCGCTCACCCCGGTCAGCGCCGACCCGCGCCACAGCTTGAGCGCCTGCCGCAGCAGGTCGATCGCCAGCTCCGGATCGCGCTCCACGTGCTGGGAGCCACGCTCGACCAGGTCGATGAACCGGTTGGCGTCCACCGCGTCGCGGTGCACGTCCAGCAGATATCCCCCGCCGACCGTCCGGACCAGCTCGTCCCCCGGCCGGCCGGTCACCTCCTCGATCAGCCGCCGCAGCCGCAGCATGCTCGCCTGCAGTGCGTTCCTGGCGTTCCCCAGTGACCGTTCCGGCCAGAGCTCGTCCATCAGATACTCGAACCGCAACGGCGTCCGCCAGGACAGCGCGAGCAATGCGAGAACAGTGCGCACGCGCGTCGAGCTCATTTCGATTCGCCGGTCTTCGTGCACGATTGTCACCGGCCCGAGTACCTGTATCTCGATCATAAGATCACACCTCCGATTCCATCCGAATGGCCGCGCGCGGGCCGCGAAGCAATTCAGGCATCCCCTCGGCGAAAAAATCGTCGCTCGGCTAACCGGCGACCGCGGTCGGCACCCAGCCGCTGCTGACGTACCCCGGGTCGTCGAGCACCGGGTCGCCGGCCAGGATCGACTGGTGCAGCTGCCGCAGCCGCGGCGACGGGTCGACCCCGAGCTCGCTGACCATCGCGTTGCGGAACCGCCGGTAGACGTCCAGGGCGTGCGACTGCCGTCCCGTCCGGTACAGCGCGAGCATGTGCTGGGCGTGGAAGTTCTCGAACAGCGGGTTGCGGGCGCACAGCACGGCCAGTTCCCCCAGCACCAGCCGGTGCCGCCGCAGGTGCAGCTCGGCGTCGATGCACAGTTCCAGGTCGGCCAGCCGGGTCTCCTCCAGCCGCAGCACCTCGATCTCCAGGTGCGAGCCGGTCGACACGTCGGTCAGCGCCGGCCCGCGCCACATCTCCAGGCCCGTCCGCAGCGACTCGGCGGCGACCGCGTAGTCACCGCGGTCGGCGGCCCAGCGCCCGGCGTTGGACTGCTCGTGGTACCTGTTGGCGTCCACACAGGACGGATCGACGTTCAGCGCGTACCCGGCGTGCTCGGTCACCAGGATGTCGCGGGACGCCCGCTCCTGGCCGGGCATCGCCTCGTCGAGCGCCCGGCGCAGGCTGGAAAGGTACGTGTGCAAGGCATGGCTCGCACTGCGTGGCAGCATCTCCCCCCAGATCTCCGCCATGATCTCGGTGACGGTCACGACCTTTCCCGCGTTCACCGCGAGCATCGCCAGCAGCTGCCGCGGTTTGCTCGCCGACGGGACGAACGAGACGCCGTCGGCCGTCGCCGTCAGGCTGCCGAGAACCTCGATCTGAACTCTCATGCGTGTTCACTCCCCTTCAATCGCTATTCGGACAACCACGCGCCGGCACCGTCCTGCAGGGCGGCGCGCTGGAACCGGCAGGCGAGGGTGACATCGAGGTCCCGCAGACCCAGCAGCTCCACGAGAAGTACCTCGTCGATGGTGGTGCGGCCGGGGCTCGCGCCGGTCAGCACCTGGCCGAGGTCGGCCCGGACCTGCGACCGGCTCTGGTTGCGGTGCCAGCCCTCGGTGCGCCAGTGCGCTTCGGAGTCCCGGTCCGCCCTGTCGTTGTGCACGCGCACGAACCGCCGGTGCCGGTTGTCCCCCAGCAGCCCCAGATCGTCGACATAGATACCGTCGGCCGTGTTCTCCAGATTCACCGGCAGATCCCGTCCGGTCGCGTTGACCAGCAGGGCCCCCGGAGCGGGGCGCCGGGCCGGCAGCCGGTCCAGGCCGAAGCCCACGAGCAGGCTCGCCCCGAACATGGCCTCGCCGGCATCGCCCACGGTCAGCAGGCTGATGTCGGTCCGGTCGAGCAGGTCGAGCACCCGTTCGTCCAACGGCTGCCCGTCGTCCGGCCACACCGCCACGAAACTGACCCCTGGCACATAGCGTGCGATCAGGGCCAGTTGCAGCTGGGTGGCCGGATCCGACCCGAAGACCGCCACGGTCACCAGGCTGGGGAAAAGCAGTGCTCGTGCGGCCAACGCCACCACAGCAGCGGTGCGCAGGCCTCGTAAGGCAGACGCCGGCAGCAGGCAGCGAACCGCCGTGGCCGGGTCCTCGAACACCACGTGATCACCAGCCGGCGCACTGGCGGCGATGAACCGCCCGGCCTCGTCCCCGCCGGCGGTCCCGCCCAGGCGTGCCGCCACGAGCTCGACCGGATCGACGAGCTCGAGCAGACGCCACAGCTCGTTGCTGCTGAGCCGCAGGATCCGGTCCGACATGGGACTGCCTCCAGAGTGGCGGAAAGGTGGGTCGAACCAAATCCTCCTCATGCCGCTATGCAAACGCTTCGGTTCCGCTTCGGACGGCCGGTAAGCCGACGCGATGCCGATGCGAACCACCCGGCTGTTGGCTTTGTCACAGCGGGCCACGATCGGGGCCCGGAGGGATCCGGAAATCTGGAGGGACACACAATGCCGAAGCTCGTCGCAGCCGTCTCGAGCGCAATCGTCGGTCTTGCCATCGTCTGGTCGCCGGCCGGCGGCCAGCACAGCGCGGATGACGGTTCGCCGTGGGACAGCCTGTCGTCGGCGCCATCGAATCAGCAGCTCACCGACGATGGCTCGCCGTGGGACAGGCCGGTCCCGGGGACTCCCGTGACGGTGCCGCCTGCCACCGCCTTCGTCTAGGCCGGTGAGCTAGCGAGATCGCTGAGGGGGAAACATTGTCAGCCGGTGTCCGCGCTACGTCCGACGGAAGGGCCTGGCCGTAGCGCGGTTCTGGTGTTCCCGACCTGGGACAGCAACCGGGCCGCCTCCTTCGAGTCCATTGTGGACAGGAGAGGGGCGGCCTCGTCCAGGCACTCCAGGGACCGTTCCGCGTCACCGTCCATTTCGTACACCTCGGCCAGCAGGGTCAGCGCCTTCGCGTGCCACAGCGGCGAGCCGAGCCCGCTGAACAGCTTGCGCGCGGCGTCCACGTACTCCACCGCCGCCGGGCCGTCGCCCCTGGCCAGCTCGATCTCACCGATCGCGTGACACGTCATCGCCTCGATCAGCCGCTCGCCCACCTGCCGCGCCATGGCCAGTGCGTAGCCCAGAGTGGACCGGGCGTCGTCCAGCCTGCCTTCCCGCCGACGGACCATGCCGAGGCCGTACAGCGCGTGCGCCTCACCGATGCGGTCGCTGATCTCGCGCGCTATCCGCAGCACGTTGTGCAGCTCCTGCCGGGCCAGCGCGACCTCACCGGTGCCCAGGTGCAGCTCCGCGAGGCGGTTGAGCACCTGCGCCTCGCCACGCAGATGCCGTGCCTGACGGCAGATCTCCAGCGCCCGGGTCAGCATCGGCCGTGCCCTGTCGAGCTCTCCCTCGTCGATCAGGTACTTCGCGACGCCGCGCAGGATGGCCGCCTCGCTCACGAGGTCACCGACCTGCCGCATGAGCTCGAGGGCCATCTCGCTCTTGACCAGCATGGCTGCGAAGTTGCCGCGCATCCGGTCCACAGACGCCATATCCCGCAATACCAAGGCGCGTCCGTGCGTGTACCCCTCGGCCTCGAACCGCTCCAGCGCGGAGGCGAAGCACTGCACGGCGGCGTCGAAGCGTTTCTGCAGCATGTGCAGGTTGCCGAACGAGTACAGCATGGCCGCCTCGCCCACCCGGTTGCCGCCCTTCGTGGCGGCGTCGAGAGCCAGCTGCGTCGTCTCGCGCCAGTCGTCGAAGTACCCCTTCACCTCGAACAGGCTCATCGACGTCAGGACGAGGTCCCAGCTCAGCTCGTGCAGACCGGCGGTGGCCGCCTGCCGCACGGCGGCCACGATGTTGCGGCGCTCGCTCTCCCACCACTGCCCCGGGTTGCCGGACGGGTCGACACCGGACCAGTCGGCCGGCCGCCACCGGGGCGCGTTGCCGTGCAGGAGCGTGTAGTCCCCGCCGTACTCGGCCCGGTGCGCCTGCTCGGCCAGTGCCATCCAGGCGCCGAGCAGCCGCTCCAGCGCCTGCCGCCGCTCGGCCTCGGGCTCGGCCTCGCCCAGCAGTTCCAGCGCGTAGATCCGGACCAGGTCGTGGAAGCGGTAGCGGACGTGTTCGCCCGGGTACTCGACGGTGTCCAGCAGCTGGGCGTCGACCAGCCGGGCGAGCACGTCCTCCGCGCCGAACAGGTCCATGTCCAGCAGCGCCGCCGCCGTCCAGCCCGGGAAGTCCGGGGCGTAGTTCAGCGCGAACAGCCGGAACAACCGCTGAGCCTGGCTGGGCAGGCTGCGGTAGGTCAGGCCGATGCTGGACCTCAGCTCCAGGCCGCGGTGGGTGAACTCGTCCAGCCGGTTGGCCTCGTCGGCCAGCCGGCGGACCAGGTCGGCGATCCGCCAGTGCGGCCGGGACGCCAGCCGGGCCCCGGCGATCCGCAGCGCCAGCGGCAGCCCGCCGCACAGGTTCACCAGCTCGATCGCGTCCTCCTGCTCGGTGGCGACCCGGTCGCCGCCGACGATCCGGCCGAGCAGCTCCATCGACTTGTCGGTCTTGAACACGTCGACGTGGATGCGGGCCGCGCCGGTCAGCCCGGTGAGCCGCATGCGGCTGGTGGCCAGCACCGCGCAGGTCGGGCTGCCGGGCAGCAGCGGGAACACCTGTTCCTCGTTGCGCACGTCGTCGAGCACCACGAGCAGCCGCCGGTTGGCGAGCATGGAGCGGTACAACAGGGTCCGCTCATGGGGGTCGTCCGGCATCGCCGTGCCGGTGACCCCGAGCGCGTGCAGGAACCGGGCCAGGACCTGCGGCGTGCGGTCCTCGTCGCCCATCCCGTGCAGGTCGGCGTAGAGGTGGCCGTCGGGGAAGTCGTCGCTCAGCTCGTGCGCGGCCCGCAGCGCCAGCGTCGACTTGCCGACCCCGCCGCGGCCGGAGATCGCCACGATACGCAGCGCGTACGGCATGGCGTCGCTGTCCTGCCCGGACAGCAACCGCTTGATCTCGACGATGTGCCGTTCCCGCCCGATGAAGTCCGCGGTGCTGCCCGGCAGCTGACGGGGCGTCACCCGCTCGGCGACCTCGGCGGACGACTCCGCCGAAGCGAGCGACCCGGCGCTGACCCGCTGCGGGTCCAGGGCCGGGTCGCGGTTGAGAATGGCCGCTTCCAGGTCGCGTAACTCCTGACCCGGCTCGATGCCGATCTCCTCGATGAGGGTGGCGCGCGCGTTGCGGGCGACCTCGAGCGCCTCGACCTGACGGCCGGACCGGTACAGCGCCAGCATCAGGAAGCGGTACAGCCGCTCGCTGAGCGGGTTCTCCTCGACCAGGGCACGCAGATCGCCGCAGATCTTCTCGTGCTCGCCGAGTTCCAGGTCCAGCCGGACCCGTTCCTCGACGGCGGCGAGCCGGGCCTCCTCGAGCCGGGCGGCACTGCGTTGCAGCAGATCACTGCGCAGGCCGTCCAGCGCGCGCCCGCGCCACAACGCGAGCGCGCTGCGCAGCGTCGCGGCCGCCTCGGCGGTCATTCCCTCGCCGGCCTTTCCCCTGGCCTCGGCGACGAGCCTGGTGAACTCCTCGATGTCGAGTTCGCCAGGGGGAAGTGCCAGCAGATACCCGGGCGGCGATGTCTCTATCGTCCCGGCCTGGCCCACCTCCCGGAAGAGTTTGCGCAGGCCGGAAACGCACGCCTGAATCTGGCTGCGCGCGGACGTGGGCGGATCGTCCTGCCAGATCGCGTCCACGAGATAGTCCATGGACACGACCTGATTCACGCGCAGCGCAAGGCTCGCGAGCAGCACCCGTTCGCGCGGCCCGCCTACCTTGTATTCCCGTTCACCGACGATCAACCCCGGTGGCCCCAGCAACTTCAAGCCCATGTCCCCACCTGCCAGGCTCGATGTTCGACCTCACAACCCTAGTAATCGGCGATCGTTCAGGAAACGTTTGGCCCCAAGGAACTTTGCCATGCGTATTGTCAGCACCCGCCTACTTTCCGTTCAAATCCCCACTTCCACGCGTCCGGACCACGCCTGATGTGAGAACTGTTCAGGAAACTGGCCGGACGAATGGCCTAATTCAGGCCCCCAGAGCATCCGTCTTGCACACCTTGCGGCGCGGCACAATCCTATCCACCAAGCTGAGACTGCAGGATGTTGCAAGCCAAAGGTCCGGTTCCAGCCCACCATCGGGCGAGTATGAAACCCATTGACCGCACGAGATAGTTGAGTGATCAAGAACTGTACCGATGGCCGGACCATTAGGGCGGCGCCTCGGCAAAGGCATCGGCGCCACCGGTATCCGCCGAATGGCCCCACGGGACAACACAGCGAAGTCGGCCATAAGCATGTCGTTGTGTACTGCTTTCCGCCTCAATCGAGTGTTGTCGCACAGAAACCCGAATCGGCTGAACACGCGGCGATAACGTGCGTCCTGAACTTGGTTCGTCACTGCTCACTGGGGTTCGCCAATCCGGCCGGCCGCTGCCTTGTGCTACGAAACTGTAGGACTTTCCGGACCATGTCGGCGGGGTAAGGCGCGTCCGCGGGCCACCGGGCCGCGATGGGACGCACCACTGCTTCGGCCTCGCTGACCAAGGCGTAAGCGGCCGCGGTGGACAGCCGCGGGTCATCGTGGTCCAGCAGTTCGGTCAGGGACTCCGAAGGTGCCCAATGGTCGGCGCGGCTCCAGAACGGCTGGATGGCCAACACCCGGACCACGCTGGGCAACTGGTCATCGGTGAACACCTCCGCCAACCGGGTCATCGCTCGGTGGACCATCGTGTCGTCCGCCTCGGACAAGCAGTGAACCAGCGCAGGGCCGAACGCGACCTGGTGCTGGGACAGCTCGGCGACTTCCGTGGCGATGTCCAGGTCATCGAAAATGGCGAGCAGTCCGGGCACGTCAGTGGCATCACCGTTCTCCCGCAACGCGGCCAGTGCGGCGACCACCGCCTGCGAAGTGCCTCCTCCGGCGAGGGTCGTTCGTGCCAGCGCCAACTCGTCGATTTCCCGTAGCAGCCGCCGGACCTCGTCGGCGGGATACGGCGCGTCGTCTGGCCAACCGGCCACGGTCCGCCGTACCGCTTGCGTGTAGGCGTCGCCGAACCCGGCCACCACCCAGGCGGCATGGATGGTCAGCGCGGGGTGGTCGAGCAGTGCGGCGATCGCGTCGCGCTGGCCGAGCCGCTCGGAGTACCGGTCATCCCCGAACACCCGGATCGCGGAGGTGCGTACCTCGGCCGGCATCCGCTCGTCCGCGGCGACGCCCGCCAGCCAGGCGCCGACCCGCGCGCAGGTCGGCGCGTCCGCGTGGACCAACCGGGCTTCGAGCGCCCACGTCGAGTTGTAGTCGAGCAGATCATCGGCGAAGGTCGCGTCGAGGACCTCGATGATCCGGGGCAGATCGGTGGTGTCGCCCTCGGGCGCCAGGAACGCCAGCACGCCTATCGCGCTGTTCCAGCACGCGATGACAGTCGCCTGGTCCGCAAGCGGGACACCCGGTTGCGGGGCCACGGCGAGCATCTCCCGGGCCCGCGCCAGCACTTCGCCGCCGAACCGGGCCATCGGGTTGTCGTCGACCCACCGATTCTGGGCCTGCGCATAGGTGTACTGGTCCAGCGCGACGCCTCGGGCCCGGACATCCGCACTGTGCAACAACGTCCGGTATGCGGCGAGCAGCCCGTCGGGGTCGTGGGTGGCATAGCCCGCGCTGGGCAACGGCGGGGACGCGGTGTTCAGCGCCTCGACCGCACGCTGATCCTCCTCGGACAGCTCGTTGACGTCCCAGTAGTACGACGAGAACCCGTACACCAGAC
>CBIMJO010000238.1:0-9584 GCA_966244135.1 uncultured Actinocrispum sp.
AGGTTGCCGGTACCACCGGGCGGGAACGTGGCCGCGTCGCTGACCACTTCCCCACCCGCCGGAATGGTGACCGACGCCGAGCCGCCGAAGGTCAGGGCGACCGGCGCGGACGCCAGGCCGGCACCCGAGGACTGTGCACCCACCGATGCGGCGCCCACGCTCATCGCCGACGAGCCCTGTGGGTTCGACAGCTTCACCCGAACCGACGCACCCATCGTGGACGGCTTGATCACGGTTCGCACGGTCTGCCCGTTCAGGGCCACCGGCGGAGCGACCTGGCCGTCGGAAGGCGCCGACCACGCACCCAGCCAGCCGGTGGCGACCGGCCGGGGCGCCATCGAGAAGATGTTCAGCGCCGGCTTCTGGCAGTCGGCCGTGCCCGGGGTGCCGTAGCTGGGCAGGGTGACCGACTTCAGCGTCTTCGACGGGTCCGTGGGCAGGAAGAGGGTGTACAGCCGCGGTTTGATCGCCCGGTCCACGCCGCTGTTCACCAGCGTGCGGTACGGAAGCACGAACGCAGCGCTGTCCGTCTGGCCCATCGCCCAGTCCGGTACCTCAGGCACGTACGGGTTCTGCGTTGTGCCGTCGGTGTAGGTGATCGTGGCCGTGGTCGCGGGCAGACCGCCGCACGTCGCCGTGGCGAGCAGGCCGAACGCGGACGCCTTGACCTGCGCGACCGGGATGGTCTGGCCGTACGCGACGACGTCGTCCTCACCGGTGGCCTTCGGCTGCGGCATGGTGAAGGCCGCGCCGTTGATCACCTTGGTCGCGCCGGGCACGAGCCCTACCGCGGCCATGGTCTGCGCGGACAGACCGCCCTGGGCCAGGTCGAGGTGGCCGGGCGCGGTGTCGGGGGCGATGCCGTCGTTGTTCAGTGCCGAAGCGAAGTCGCTGACGGTGATGTTGTTGATCGGGATCGCGACCAGGTAGTCGACTCCGGCCTCGAAGCCCGCGGCCGCGTCGTTCTTGCCGACGACCCGGAACGTCAGCTTGTGCGGTCCGGCCGCAAGGTGCTGGCCACCGAGCCGCACATGGGTTGCCGTCACAGCGGATGCGTAACCGTCCCACGGTTCCTCGTTGCTGCGGGCGAGCGCCTTGCCGTCCACCGAGATCTGCAGCCGGCCGGCGTGGTCCTGCTGGGTCATGCCGACGGCCAGCGAGTAGTCGGCCTCGATCGGCACCTGGACGGACTGGTCGAACGAGGTGTTCGCGGCCTTCGGCTGGAACGACAGCTCGGCCGCGTCCGACCAGCCCGGGTTGGTCACGACCCCGAGCGTGGCGTCCTGGCCGGCCGGCTGCGCGGCCGTGACCTGGGACGGCTGTTCGGCCTCGAACCGGCCGGTGGTGGTCAGGGTCAGGTAGTCCAGCCCCTCGTAGAACCGGCCGCCCGTGGACGCCGCGTTCGTGCCGGTGATCTGGACGCCCAGGGTGTGCGTGCCGGTGGTCAGGCGGCGCGTGCCCAGCGAGTAGTAGTCGGCGCCGACAAAGGTGTCGTAATTGTCGAAGGGGCCGACGTTGGCCGTCTCCGTCTGGCGGCCGATGGGTTGGCCGTCGATCGTGTACGTGTTCTGGCCGTAGTCGACGGCGTGAGTGATGCCCAGGCCGATCCGGTAGTCCGCGTCGGCGCTGACCGTGAACGGCATGCTGAACGACTGCCCGGCCGCGGTGGGCCGGAGGAACATCTGGCCGCCGCCGGACCAGACGGGGCCGGTCTGCGCGGCAGCGGGCACGTTCTGGCCGGCCGGCTGGGTGACGGTCAGGGTCTCGGCTTCGATCCTCGTGGTGGTGCCACCGGTGTTCGGCGACACGTAGAAGACGTACGGCGCCGACTCGGCGGACATCTTGTGCGCGTCGTCGAAGCTCTTCACGTAGAGCACGTGGTAGCCCGGGGTCAGCCCGGCCGGGATCTGGATCGTGGCCCGGTTGGTGCTGGTCGCGGGTACCCACCCGCCGGACGTGCCGAACGTCTTGGTGTAGTCGCAGTCGGTCGTGGCGGGCGCGTGCTGGGATCCGGCGCCGTCGAAGCTGTAGCTGAATCCAACGAGCCCGGGACCGCCGTCGAGGTGCTCGATGTTGATCACGCCGGGCGCGCCGGCCTGGCCGCCCCAACTGTTCGGCGGGTAGTCCGCGCTGGGCAGGACCACCGGCACGCCTGGGATGGGCTTGGCCCGTACGGTGAACGCCAGCCATGGCGAGAAGTTCGCCGCCCACAGGTTCTTGCTGGAGTCGCCGGGGAAGCTGTTCTCGTCCAGGGATTTGAAGACGTAGTCGCCATCAGGTAATGCCGATGGCACCGGCCAGTTGGCGCGTGCGCCGGAGGCGAAGATCACCGCGCTGTTGGTCTTGGCATACCGTGTCTTCTGCGCCGCGTCCCACACCTCGAACCACATGCCGAGCCCCAGCGGGGGGTTGTTGTTGTCCGTGGCGGTGGACGAGAGCGTCGGGGTCGCCGTCGGGGTGACGACCTTGCCGCCGCAGTTCACCGAGTTGACGATCTGGTTGCCGGTGGGGTCGTTGGGCGGGAAGCTGAACACGACCTCGAGCGTCGGGTTGTTGTCGAACCGCTTCCACTGGAACCGGTTGTTCTCCTCGGCGGCGCGCAGCAGGAACGTGATGCTGCCCCAGTTCTCGTCGACCTCACGCTGCACGATGCCCTTGACGTCGTAGTCGAGCGTGCCGGGGCCGCCGCAGTTGTCGCCCGCGGCGGAGGCGATCCGGCCCAGGAAGTCCCAGTCGGTCGCGGGCCACCGGGTGTCCGCGTTGATGTACCCGGCCAGCTTCAGGTCCGTGTCCTCCGCGGTGCACGCATGGGCGGCGTGCACCTGGAGGGCGTAGAAGTGTCCACTGTAGATGACCGGCTTCTTGCCGTTGCGCGGCGCCAGATCGCCGGCCGGCATCTGGAAGTACGACCGGGCCGTCCACGCGGACGAGCCGCAGCCCGACCAACCGTCGCAGTCGCCGACCTGGGCCTCCTTGGAGTCGTCGTTCCAGTAGTGCCAGTCGTTGCTGGTCACCTCCAGCCACGCGTCCTTGGTCCGGGACATGATCGGGTCGATGTACACCGGGTACTGCACATCCGGCCCGGTCAACGCCGTCATGTCCGGACGGATCCGGATGTCGGCGGCCGCACCACCGGCGCCCCGCGCGGCCATCCGCGGCTGGGTACCGAGCTTCATGGCGGTGGTCTTCTTCTGGTCCCACATCAGCGGGGTGGCGCCGTGGAACACGGTGGTCCCAGCGCTGTCCTTCGCGTCGAGCGCGCCGTCCGGACGGGCCTGGAGCGTGAGACCGGTGGTGGCGGCGGTGAAACCGAAGTCCGCCAGCGCGGGGTTCTTCGCGGCCTGGGCGTCGTGCACGATCAGGACCTCGGAGAAACCGCTGGTGGTGGCGGCCACCTGGAGGTCCACCCCCGGGAGGACGTCCTTGTAGGTGGCGGTGTTCTTGTCCAGGGCCGGTTTGGGCAACGCGGTGGGCCAGCTGAGGGCCAGCCTCTTGTCGCCCTCGGTCGCGGTGATGACCGGTGCGGTGCCGCCGTTGGCGAAGGCAACGTCTGTTGTGGACATCACCGGGGCGATCGTGCCGTCCGGGCGCAGCTTCAACGTCGTGTCGATGTCGTGCCAGGCGTTGTCGCGTTTGGCCCTCGTGGGACGGGGGTTGCTGCGCATGGTGAACGTGCCGTCCGGGTTGGCGAACACCTGCGAGGTCTCGGTCGTTTTCGACTGCACCTCAACGGGTTTGCCGGTCCGTGCGGCCACCGCCGACTCGTCCTGCGGGGCCGCCGGTGGCGGCGCCGGGTCGGCGACGGCCACCGCCGGCGCCTGGGCGAAGCCGGCGACGGCGACCGCCGCCAGCACCACGGAAACGACCGATCTCATGACTCCCCCAAGGGTTCTCTGCGAAATGTGCGGCACCGGAGACACCCCCACTAGTGGCCGTCGGACTCGAACAGGACCCGCGGGTCCACGAAGGCGTCCCGGCCGTAGCTCGGCTCGCAGAAGGCCTCGCACACCGCTTTCGTGTCGTAGAACTCGCCGTGGCCGTTCGCCTTGTACGCCAGGCCGAACCGGATCGCCTGCGGGTCCTCCCCCAGGTGGATGAACGCGCACTTCTCCGCGCACCACTGGTTGGTCTTGGAGGAGACACCCGCGTAGACCTCGCCGGTCTTCCAGTTGTAGGCACCGGCGACCCGGCCGTGCTCGCCACGCAGCTTCGCGTTCCCCGCGCTGAGCAGCCGCAGCTTCTCCTGTGCGGCGTTGTCGGCCATGGTGAGCAGCCCGGTCTCGTACGCGTCCAGCCCGATCTTGCCGCTGCGGGCGATGGCCATCACGCCCTTGCCCAGCGCCCCGGCGGCCATCGGGCCGAAGCCCTCCAGGCACGAGCCGACGCTCGGGTCACGGACGCAGTCGACCATCTTGTCGACCCCGGTGAGCGCGACCAGGATGTCGCGGACCTGCTCCCGGACGGACTTGTCCGGCGGTTGCGGCGCAGGCTGCTTCCGTGCGTCCTCAGCACGTTCCCAGCTTGTCCGCGGGTCCGGCCTGGCCTCGGTCCGGTCGCCGCGGCTGGGCGGGCAGCGGACCATCGTGGTGAACCAGACGTTGATGAAGATCGCCGGGACGAACCACGGGATCTGCGGGCCCATGAAGTTCGGGCGCCAGTTGGTCAGGTACCCGAACTGGATGGAGTAGTGCAGCTGCTTGTACTGGCGGGCACCCAGCACCCGCAGGTCGCTGATGTACCCCATCGCCGCGTAGAGCCCACCGATCGTGGTGGCGACGATGGTCAGCTGGCCGCTCGGGTCGCTCCCCGTGACCGGGTTGTTCTCGGCGTACTCGTAGCCGCAGAGCTGGTCCGGCTTCTGCTGGTCCAGCACCGGATCCACGGACAGGAACCGGCCGGTCACCGAGTCGTACTTGCGAGCCCCGACATCGGTCAGGCCCGAGGCGTCGTCCTTGAGCTTGTCCAGGAACCCGCGTTGGTCCGGCCACGCAGGCGTGGCGCCGATCGCGTTGCCGTAAGGATCGAGCGCACGGCGGGTGACGACGAACGTGACCGAGTCCACCACGACTGTCGCCGTGTTGTGCAGGTCGGACACGACGTACTGCGGGTTCGCCCCGCCGACCCGCATCGCCACGACCGACCCGTTGTGGGAGTAGTACCGCGTCCCCGTGACCGCACCTGTCTTGGCGTTGCGAGTCAAGTCCTCACCGGGCAACGAGAGGGTCGTCGCGTCCGGCGCACGGCGCAGCAACTGGTTGCCGTCGGCGTCGTAGACGTAGGTCGTGTCGCCCGAAGGTGTGGTGACCTTGTCGAGCTTGTTCTCCTGGTTCCACGTAAGGGTCTGGCCGTTGCGGCTGGTCGTGTTGCCGGACGCGTCGTACCCGAACGACGCGGTCGTGGTACCCGTCGTGGCGCTGAGCAGCGTGTGTGGCTGCGCGGCTCCGTCGGCCGGGTAGTTGTAGGTAGTGGTCGTGTCGGTGGTGTGGTCGGTCTGGGTGGCGCGCAGGCCGTTCGGCTTGAACGTCCACGAGGTCCAATAAGGACTGGGACCGCCCACAGTGGACTTGGTGGGCGCCGCAGCGCAGTCGTCGGTCGCGGTCCATGCCGAGGACAGACGGATCAGTGAGTCATACCCGAAGCACTGGGTGCGCACGGGAGCCGCGCCCGCGACACCCTGGGTGTTAACCGACTTGGTGATGTTGCCGGCCTGGTCGTAGGTGTACCGGGTGTCGTCGATCTGCTGAGTGGACGCCGACTGCACCGAGAAGTTCACGTCGGTCGTGCGGCGCGTCTGCGGGTCGTAGTCGTAGGTCAGCCACGCCTGGTTGTTTGACGGCCCCAGGGTGAACTGCGAGTTCTCCCCGTACGGCGTGTACTTCGACGCGGTGACATACGCGTTGTACCCCGTCGTGGTCTGCGCTTTGCCGTACTTGTCGTACGTGATGGCGATGGCTTCGCTGGGCAGGCCACCGTTGGCGGGCGGCTGCACCATCGTCGGCAGGCCGGTGGTGGTGTAGCCCATCAGGGTCGTGTACGTGCCCGCCAGACCGGTTTCGCCGGCCGGGACCTGGACGATCGCCTTCGCCGGCCGTCCTTCGGCGTTGTACGCCGACACGCCGGTGACCCAGTTCCCGGTCGGGGTGTACCTGGTGGCGTAGAAGATCTTGCCAACGCCGTTGGGCGCGCCGTCCCAGACCCAGGACGCCAGTTTGGTGCCGTCGGCGGCGTACTCGGCGGTCTTGCGGCCGAGTTCGTCGTAGTCGTAGCTGAGTTTGACGCCCCGGCCGTCGGTGGCGGACTTCTGCAGGCCGGCCAGGTCGTACTCGGTCAGCGAGGTGCCGGAGTCGGGGTCGGCCTGTTTGGCCTTGTGGCCGAGGAAGTCGTAGTCGTAGGACCAGACGTTGCCGGCCGGGTCGGTGATCTTGTCCTGCTGACCGTTGGCGTTGAAGTGGTACTTCGTCGTGTCGTGCGTGCCACCGGAGACCACGTTGCCGTTGACCGCCGGCGGGCTGCTGTACCGCCAGAGTTCGGTGGTCCTGCCGAGGACGTCGGTGATCGTGGTCTGGGTGACGTCGCCCGTCGGCGGGATGGTGGTCGTCCGGTCGCCACCGTAGATGGTCTGCGCCGCGGAGGTCGCAGTCAGTCCTTTGTAGTTGGTCGCGACCGTGACCCGGCCGGAGCCGTCGTATGTCTTGACGGTCCGGTTGTCCACCGCCGCATCGGCGACCGCCACCATCGTCGTGCTGGGCGTACCCGTTGTGAGGTAACGGTTGTTGGACTTGCGAACCCAGCCATGCGAGTCGTAGACGGTGTCGGTGACCATCCGTGTGCCGTCGTTGGCGTCGGTCTGCAGCTGACGCACCTGGCCCATCGAGTCGCGCAGCTCGATCGTGGTCAGGTAGTTCGTGCCAGTGCCGTAGTCGACGAGGTTCTTCGTGATCACGGCGAGCGGCGCGTCGGTGCGCAAGACGTACTCGTACGTGCCCGACGGTTGCCCGCTCTTGGGCTGCCCCGGTTTCCACACCTTGGTGGCACGGCCCAGGGCGTCGTACTCCGCGTCGGTGCGGCGGCCGGCGACGTCGACGCTCCCGGTCGTCTTGCCGCGCGCGGGTTCGACCTCGACGGTCTCGGTCTGGTTCTTCGGGTTGGTCTTGACCGTCTTGCTGAGAATGCCGCCGTCGGCAGGCGTCATCGCGATCCGGGTCGTGAAGCCACGAGCATCGGTCGACGATGTGGACCGGCCGGCCGGGTCATAGGTCGTGCGCCCGGTCGTGGCCCACGCCAGCGTGCCGTTGTTGTTGGCAGTCGCGGTCTCGACACGGGTCGCGTCGCCGGGCCCGGGGACAGCGCCGAGATCGTCCTTGTTGTCGTAGTACGTCCGGACGGCGGCGGTGACCTTGGCCGCGGTCGGGTCGCCGTCCGGGCAGACCTCGGTGGAGGTCAGGACTTCCTTGGCACGGTCCAGAATCCACGCGGTGGTGTTCTCCGCGAACCTCGTGATGACGCACTTGTCCGGGACGCCGTCACCGGACTCGGTCTTCGCCGTTGCGCGGCCGTACTTGTCGTACCGCTGGGTCGTGGTCTTGGTCCGCGTGCCGCCACCGGCGACATCCGTGACGGTCCGGACCCGGTTCTCCTTGACCACGTTGGCGGTCAGGGCCGGCAGGCCAGGGCGGCCGCGGGTGGCGGTGGTGGCGATCTTCTGGACGTCGTTGACCGCGGTGGAGATCCGCGCGCCACCGTCGCCGTTGAACATCTGCGTCTCACGCGTGGAACTGGCGAAGGCGTTGTCGTCCGGGATCGAGTCACCGAGCGAGCTGGACACCGAGACGGACCGCTTTCCACCGCCCGGCAACGGATCTCCGTCCATGCCACGGAAGAACATGGTGCGGGTCAAGGTCTTCGTGTCCTGGACGCCGTCGATGCTGTTGTTCGGATCGCCGGTCCGGGTGTCGACCTGCGGGTAGCCGCGGAACTGGCCATAGGTGCGGTACTTCGGTTTGACGACCTCGTTGTCGTCGGAGTGCCAGCCCGGGTCGCCGACGTAGTCGTAGGTGGTGACCTGGGTCGGAGACAGCTTGTTGGCGTCCTCGACCTGGACCTTCCTGACCACGTACTTGTGGAAGAAGTCCAGGATCGGGTCCTTGGCCGTCGGCAGGCCCCAGTAGACCGGGTAGCACAGCGTCTTGTTGTTCGGCAGGTCGGCCGGGACCGTGGTGGCCGTGCAGTCCGGCGAGCTGTACGTCACGGTGATGATCAGGCCCGTGTCCGACGTGATGTTCGTCAGCCGCCAGTGCGCCAGCTTCGGCATGTCCTTGTAGCCGACCACCCGGTTGTCGTACAGCTGGCCGGTGAACGCGATCGGCGGCAACGCGAGGGATGTGCCATCCGCGTTGAACCCGGTGCGGGTGATCGAGTCCAGCCACAGCTCCGGGTCACCGATCGACGGGAACCGTTGCGCCAGCGCGTATGTGTCCACCTTCTTCGGACCGCTGCCGGTGTTGTACTGGGTGGTGATGGTCTGCAGCCGCCGGGTGGACCAGAACGTCGGCGAGTGGTTGTCACACGTCTTGTCGGCCTTGCAGTCCTGGTCCTGTGGGGTGTCCGGCCAGGACTTCGCGTTCTCCTTGGTGAACTGCGCCGGGTCACACGTGATGGCGCCGGACGGGACGCACCTTTCGGTGGTGTCGAAGACGACCTGGCCGGGCGCCACGGACCCGTAGATGCTGCCGTTGACCTTCCGCAGACCGTAGTCGACGCGCTTGAGCGTGCCGCCCCGGATGTACGAGACCGCCTTGGTCTCCTTGTTGGCGCCGTAGTAGTTGGTCTCGGGCGTGTAGTAGTACGCGGTCGCGTTGCCGTGCGGGTCTTCGACGTAGTCCAGGTTCCAGCGCCACGCCTGGGTGCACACCGAATTGGCGAAACCGGCGTCGTTGTGACACTGGTCGTTGGGGTGCGGCCCATAGACCGGGACGGTCCACGTGGAGTTGGTCTGCTCCTGGTTGGTGTAGCCCGGCGGCCGGTTGAGGCCGAAGTAGTACTGGACGCCGTCGGTCGTGGTGACGCGCCAGTGCTCGCCGTCCAGCGCGCCGTTGGCCGCGGTCTTCAGCTGCTCGATCCGGGCGCCGTCGTCACTGGCGGCCTTCCACGTGCCGGTGCCGTCGTCCCGGACCAGTTCGGTGGTGTGGCCGCCGAGGCTCATCGTGAGGATCTGGCCCGCCCAGCACAGGTCGCCGGTTTTCTGGGCGTCGGGCAGCGATTCGTCGTCCGAGCAGCCGCGGTACGTGCGCTCGATGAAACCGGGTTCGTAGTCCCAGCCCTGGCCGATCCACGAGGTCTGGCCGTTGGTGGCGGCCGTGCGACCGTCCACGGCGGCCGAGTTGTAGGCGAGGTCGATCTTGGGCGCCACCGCGGTCCCGGTGGCCGCGGGTGGCAGCTCGATCGGGTAGGTCCAGCTGAACGCCCCGGTGCCGTCGGTCACCGCCCAGCTGCCGGACGGCCCCAGCGAACTGGCCGCGAAGGTCCCGCTGGAGCCGCCCGCGCCGGCCTCCGCGGCGAGCACCTGCGCGCCCTGGGCGAGGGTG
>CBIMJO010000239.1:0-9582 GCA_966244135.1 uncultured Actinocrispum sp.
TTTCGGTGGGCTTCGATGTCTGTCTTGGCTGGGAACGGTTATGTGGGGTCGGTGGGGAGGCCGAATTTGGGGAAGAGGGTGTGGTCGAAGAAGGAGGTGGAGTGGGTGATTCCCGCTTTTGTGATAGTGAGGACGACGAGGTTGAAGGGGTGGTAGATGCCGTCCTGGGGGTGGCGCCAGTAGGTGCCGAAGGCGGGCTGGCCGCCGTTGGCGGTGGTGGGGATCAGGCGCATCTCACCGGGGCCGACGGGGCAGGTGTGGGTGAGGTGGTGGGCGATGTTCTCGGGGCCTCGGTACCAGACCGCGTAGGGCGGCATGTCGAAGACGGCGTCCTGGGTGAACAGGCTGACGATGGCCTGGACGTCCTTGGCCTCGAAGGCGGAGACGTACTTGTCCAGCAGCTCCCGTTGGTCGGCGGCGGTCGGCTCCTCGACAGTCTCCTCGGTGGGGTGGATCTCGGTCAGCTGGGCGCGGGCGCGCTGGAGGATGCTGTTGACCGCCGCTGTCGATGTCTCCAGGAGCTCGGCGACCTCGGCGGCCTTCCACTTCAGCACGTCGCGGAGGACCAGCACCGCTCGTTGCCGGGGTGGGAGGTGCTGGAGGGCGGCGACCAGGGCGAGGCGGAGGCTTTCCTTGGACGTGACGAGGGTGGTGGTGTCGGCGGTGGACTCGTCGAAGCCGGCCATCGCGTCCGGGATGGGTTCCAGCCAGCGCACTTCGGGGCGCTCGTCGAGGGGGTCCCTGGGGTCGGCGTCGGGGTTGCCGAGACCGGCCGGGAGGGGTCTGCGGTCGCGGCCGTCCAGCGCGGTGAGGCACACGTTGGTGGCGATGCGGTACAGCCAGGTGCGCAGCGACGAACGGTTCTCGAACTTGTCGTACGACCGCCATGCCCGGATGTACGTCTCCTGCACGAGGTCCTCGGCGTCGTGCACTGAACCCAGCATGCGGTAGCAGTGCGCGAGCAGCTCGCGGCGGTACGGATCCGCCTGCTCGAGGAAGCTCTCCGAGGCCTGCGCGGTGGTCATGGTTGCTCCTTTCCCCAGACCCGGCCGACTCTAGACCCAACCACCGACAGAAAGCTGTCACCGCAGGTCAGACCCCCTAAAACGGCGCCGGTAAGCATCCGGGCGTCCAGGTGTGTGCCTGGTGCCGTTTGCGCCATCCGGTCTAACGTCCAGAACGTCACTCGACGACACCCCCAACACACCGAAAGTGGAGCGATGAGCGGACGCGTAGTGCACTTCGAGATCCCGTTCGACGACGAGAAGCGCGCCAACGAGTTCTACGCGGAGGCGTTCGGCTGGAAACTCCTCGACCTGCCCGGCTACACGATGGCCGCGTCCGGGCCGACCACCGAGCAGGCGGCCCCGGCCGAGCCCGGGTTCATCAACGGCGGCCTGCTCGGCCGCGATCCGGCGGGCGCCAGCAGCCCGGTGATCGTGGTGGACGTGCCCGACCTGGACGAGGCCCTGGCCAAGATCGAGAAGCTGGGCGGCAGCACGGTGTCCGGCAAGCGCGCGGTCGGCGACTTCGGGTTCGCCGCGTACTTCAAGGACACCGAGGGCAACCTGATGGGCCTGTGGGAAGCAGCCGCCTAACGCAGTCCTTTGTGGAGGGTGGCTCGGAAGTCCAGCACGATGCCGCCCTCCGCACCCATCCGCTCGGCGCCATCGAGGAACCGCGACTCGAACGCCGAACGGCGATCGGCTGGCAGCCGCCCCACGGCGTCACCCAAACCCCTTGGCGCCAGCCAGTTCCACAGCGCCGCGGCATCCGCCATCGGCACCGGCATGGCGACCGGCGAAGTCTCGAGGTCCGTGAACCCCGCGTCCGCCAAGAGGACGTTGAGCTTCCGGGCGGTCAACGCCCCGGTCTGTTCATCGTCCTCGCTGGGCACCGGCACACCGAAGAACTCGGAAGCCAGCTGGTACAACCACAACAGCCGCCCAACGGACTGCTTTTCCAGCGACAGCGCGATCATCCCACCCGGCGCGAGCACCCGGCGGGCCTCCGCCAGGGCGACGTCCGGATCGGGCAGGACCTGCACCACGAACCCCGCGGTGACCAAGTCGAACGCCCCATCCGGGAAACCGAGCGAACCCGCATCCCGTTGGTGCGCCGAGATCTCCGGGAAGTCCTCAGCCAGCCGGGCGACCATGCCGGCGGACGCGTCCGTAGCGGTCACCTTGCAGCCCAACGCAAGCGCCGCCCGCGCCACCGCTCCCCTGCCCGCACCGACGTCCAGAACACGCGAACCCGTTCGTGGGTCAGCGAAAGAGACCAGCTGCCAGCCGACATCGGCGACGTACGGGAAGACCTCCTCGTAGCGGTCGGCGAGCTCGTCGTACTTGCGTCTGCCCTGTTCCGTGCTGGTCACAGCCGGCCAGCCTAATGTGGTTAGGCCGACCGGCTGTACCCCCAATGGAGTGCAGGACTAGCGGGACGGCCGCAGCGGAACGCCCGGCCTGAACGGCACCAGCGCCGGCGTGACCTGCGCGTTGGTGTTCGTCGGGAAGTCGTAGACGAGTTGGTACTGCGAGGGGAGTTGCTTGGCGGCGGCGGTCATCGCGGCCGGGGAGGTGTTCGGCCAGTGGCCGGTGCGCATCTTCGTGAACAGCGCCTGCAGCGTCACGATCTCCTCCGACGCGGTGAACGCGCAGTGGGTGGCCCGGCCGGCCCAGACCTGGCGCAGGTCATCGGAACGGCCTCGCATCAGGTCGGCCAGCCAGCGCTCGTTGGCCGGGTCGGCGGCGTCGGCGATGTTGTGCAAGGTGATCACGGGTGCGCGCTGAGCCCCGGTGATAACGGCGTTGCGGTACATCCAGCCGACCGCGGCCGGGTCCGGGCTGATCCTGGGCGCGGCGGCGAGCTTGGCCAGGTCGGCGTCCGGGCTGATGCCCGCGTCCCGGTAGGCGGCCACGACCAGGTCCCGCTGGGACGACTTGGCCAGCTGACGGCCGTAGTCGACGCCCACGTTCCAGGACGGGTTGCCGCCCGCGTGCGCCTCCAGGTCCGGGCGCCCGCTCGGACCGAAGGTCTGCACCCAGAAGCCACTCGTGATCTCGACCTGCTGGGCCAGCTGACCAGCGAGATCGGCGGGCTTGGGCTCCAGCGCGCGGTCCCAGCCCGGGGTGTTGGCGAACGTACCGGCCAGCGCGAGCCGCGCACGGCCTTCCTTTGTCGTCATAGCGGTGTTCACGGCCAGTTGCAGCAGCTCAACGCTGTGGGCGGGGTTGCGCGGATGCACAAGGTCGATGTCCTGGCCAGGGGCCAGCAACGTGCGCAGGGCGAAGGTGACATCGAGGGCCATGTTGAACGTGCCGTTCAGGTCGAGCGGGCCGCACAACGGCGCCACACCGGTGATCTTGTCCGGGTAGCGCTCAGCGAGCTTCAATGACACCGCGGCGCCCAACGACGACCCCGTCGCAACGACGTCCCGCGGCCGCCCGACAGTCCGGCCGAACCAGTCCAGCAGGGCGTTCTGGTCGTGCACCGCCTGCTCGATGACGAACCCGGTGCGCGGGTTGAAGTCCGACCCGGCCAGCGCGTACCCGTGGCCTAACAGCCATTCCTCGGTCTCCGGCCGGTTGGCCAGGCCGATGTCCGTCGGCATGCCCTCGACGTAGTACGGATGGCTGTACATCACCACCGTGCCGTTCCAGTGGCCGGGCACTTCGACCCGGTACTTCGCACCCCCGATCTCGCCGGTGTAGCTGCGTCTTCCGCCCGCCACTGCCGGCGAAACGAGTCCTGCCAGGGCCAGCAGCGCGAGAAGCAGGGTGCCGAGCATGCGTCGCTTGGTCATCGTCGTGTCCTCTCCAGGTGGAAGCGTCCCCGAGAATAGGTGACCAAAAGGTCACATATCAAGCCGGTCGGAAAAAATCTCGAAAAGGATGTCGATCCGGCGCGGGGTGGTCCGACGCATAGGTGTCAGCGACCTTGAAGCGTCCAGAGAGGACAGTGAGATGACCACCTCGACCCTGCGCCCCGCCAGCTCCGTCAGCAAGACCGCCGTCTCCGGCGCCACCGTCTCGGCTTTCCGGGTCGTGGTGTCGTTCCTGTTCGTCTGCCACGGCCTGCAGGGCTTCGGCCTGTTCGGCGGCGTCGACGGCGCCGGCACCGCCGTCCCCTTCGGCGTGTGGCCGTTCTGGTACGCCGGTGTGCTCGAGATCGTCGCCGGAGCCCTTGTGCTGCTGGGCGTGCACACCCGGCCCGCCGCGGTGGTGTGCTCCGGCGTGATGGCCTACGCGTACTTCACCGTGCACCAGCAGCTGGGCCTGCTGCCGCTGCAGAACATGGGCGAGCCCGCCGCGCTGTACAGCTGGATCTTCCTGCTGATCGCCGTGCTGGGCCCGGGTTCCTACACCGTGGCGACCGTGCTGCGACGCCGCAAGTGAGACGAGAAACGGGGTGCGCCGCGAGCGCACCCCGTTTTCGTGTGTTCAGCCCAGATCGAAGACCTGCGCCAGGCGGAAGTGGTTGCCGAACGGGTCGCGGAACGACGAGTCGATCCCGTACGGCTGCTTGAACGGCTTGTCGATGAACTCGACCCCGCGCGCGCTGAGCTCCTCATAGGACGCCTGGCAGTCGTCGGTGGTCAGGAACACCGTGCCGGTGAAGCCCTTCGCGGTCAGGTCACGCACCTGGTCGGCGGTCTTGTCGTCCATGATCGGCTCACCCGGCAGGGCCATCAGCGTGATGGCGATGTCCGGCTGGCCGACCGGGCCGACGGTGAGCCAGCGGAACCCGCCCATCTCGGCCATCGTGACGTCCTGGCGGACCTCCATGCCGAGCTTCTCGGTGTAGAACTTCAGCGCCTCATCCTGGTCGAACACCCACAGCTGAACGGTGGAAAGCTGGTACGGCATGGTTTTTCTCCTCAGTGGACCTTCGCGTCGCCGCAAACGCTATCCCTGGGGCCCGCCGCCGTCTTCTCGAAACGTCCGGTGTTGCGGGCGGCCGTAGAACCGCAGGACACAACGGGGCACACGGGCGTAAACGGACGCGGGCGGGAACTTGGCCCGGTAGGTGGTCGGCGACATCCCGAACGTCCGGGTGAAGCTGGTGGTGAACGACCCGATGCTCTGCAGGCCGACCGCGATGCAGATGTCGGCCACCGAGTGGTCCGTGGTGCGCAGCAGCGCGGCGGCCCGCTCCAGGCGGCGGGTCAGCAGGTACGCATGCGGCGACTCCCCGAACGCCCGCCGGAACTCCTGGCTGAAGTGCGCCCTGGACAGGCCCGCGGCCCTGGCCAGGTCGGCGACCGTCAGGCTCTCGAAGTAGCGGCCGTCCGCCAGGTCCTTGGCACGCATCAGGTGACGGGCCGGCGGCAGGGATGTCATGCAGCCAGTATGAACGAACTCTGATCGCTCTCGGTCACCTTGGGGCGGCAGGGGGTGGACCATGACCGTGAAGTGCGTGCTCGCCGACCCGTTCCCGCTGGTCCGCGCGGGGTTGCGGGCCATGTTCGCGGCCGAGCCAGACCTGTGGATCGTGGCCGAGGCCGGGTCCGCCGAGGGCGCCGCCCACCTGGTCCGGCTGCACCGGCCGGACGTGCTGATCGCCGACCTCGCCGCCGAGTCGCTGGCCGACGTGTGCCAGACGAGCACGGCGGTGCTGGCGTTCACGGACGCCGCCGACGACGAGTTCCTGCTGACCGCGATCCGGGCGGGGATCCGGGGATACGTGCCCAAGACGGCCTCGCCGGACGAGTTGATCCGGGTGGTGCGCGGGATCGCTTGCGGGCACACGATCTTCGGGCCGCACGTGGCCGCCAAGGTCACCCGGCTGCTGGGATCCTCCGCATGAGGTCGTGGGCGCGGGCCTCGAGGTGCTTGTAGCCGGTGGTTTTGGCCAGGGTGAGGGCTTTCTGGGCGTGTTCGAGGCTTCTCCTGGTCGATGCCAGGCCCAGGAGGGCCTCGCACTCCTCGTAGCGGGCGCCGATGGCTTGGGCGATGGTGAGGGTGGTCGTGTACTGCTCGACCGCTTTCGCGGTGTTGCCCATGGACTCGTGGGTGGCCGCCAGGGCGGTCCGGACCCAGGTCTCGGTCCGCTTCTCCCCCGTTTCCAGGGCCAGGTCGAGGGCGGCTTTCAGGGTGTCGAGGGCTTCGGCCGGGCGGGACCAGGCGCGGTAGATGTTCGCGATGTGCGCCCGGGCCTGGGCTTCGTCGTTGCGGGCGCCCAGATCCAGGTAGATGGCCAGGGCCGCGGTGTTGTGCGCGTAGGCCGAGTCCAGGTCGCCCATCAGGAACTCGGTGGCGCCCAGGTAATGCAGGGCGTTGGCTTCGCCGTGCCGGGAGTTCAGCGAACGGCTGCTCGCCAGGGCCTGCCGGTAGTACGAGGCCGCTTCCTCGAACTCGCCGCGGTACTGGTGGTTCGAGCCGATCTTCATCAGCGCCGGGCCTTCACGGTCGAGCATGCCCTCACGGCGGTGCAGCTCCAGCGACTGCACGTACCGGGTGTTGGCCTTGTCGAGGTCGCCGAGTTGCTCGGAGATCACGCCGAGGTTGTTCAGCATCGCGGCCTCTCCGAGCACCCATCCCGCGGCGCGGCACTGTTCCAACGCGGACGTGTAGTGCGAAATGGCCTCGGGATAGTGGTTCTGGCTGTAGTGCGCGGTTGCGAGGCCGAGGTGGGCGGCGGCGAGATCCCGTGGCGTCGTGGCCACGTCCAACGCGGCGCCGGCGACCTGGAACAGATCCCCGTTGTGGCCACGCATGTACAGGTACGTGCGAATCGTGTCCGCGAGCAGCACGGCGGTCGAGGCATCCGCGCGAGGCACCGCGGCCAGGATGTTCAACCGCTCAGCGTCCAACCAGGACAGTGCCGAGGCGTGCGACGCGAACACATCCGCCGAGGACTTCTGCAGCCGGAGCATGTACGGGTACAACAGGTCCACGGCCGCGGAGGTCAATGACAGGTAGTGCTCCCATAATCGTCCACAAGCGACTGTCGAGTCGGAGTCCTGTTCGTGTGCCCGATCCCAGGCATAGCGCCGAAGCAGGTCGTGGAACGAGTACCGCCCGGGAGACTGCGAGTCGATCAGATGTGCCTCGGCCAACCGGTCGAGCAGGTCGGTGGTCTCATCCAGCGGAAGGTCCGCCAGGGCGGCGGCCGCGGTCACATCGACATCCGGCCCTGGAACGAGACCGAGCAGCCGGAACAGCCGTTGCGCGTCGGGCTTCAAAGCGGTGTAAGACAAGTCGAACGCGGCCGCGACCGCGGTCTCCTCATCGCCGTCGATCTGCAACGAGGACACCGGATTCCCGGCCCGCAAGGCGGCAACGTGCTCCGCGATGGACCGGCCCGGCCGGCTTGCCAGGTGCGCGGCGGCGATCCGCAAGGCCAAGGGCAGACATGCGCACAACGAAGCCAACTCCGCGGCCGCAACAGGCTCAGTCGCGACCCGAGACCCCAGCATCCGCTCCAGCAAAGCCAAAGCCTCATCCGCGGGCAGCACGTCCAACGTGACCCGGCGAGCGGCGTTCACAGCGACCAGACCGTCCAACCGATCCCGGCTGGTCACCAGCACCACGCAACCCGGACTGGCCGGCAGCAAGGGACGGACCTGCTGGGCACTCACCGCGTTGTCCAGCAGGATCAGCATTCGCTTGTCCGAAACCAGGGTCCGGTACAGCGCGGTCGCTTCGTCCACGTCGACCGGAATGTTCGTCACACCCAGCGAACGCAGGAAATGCGTCAACGCCTGAGCGGGCCGCATCGGTGGACTCAGCGCGTAGCCGCGCAGGTTGACGTGCAACTGCCCGTCCGGGAACCGGGATCGCATCCGGTGTCCCCAATGGACGGCCAGTGCGGTCTTCCCCACGCCCGCGGTCCCGTCGATCGCGTTGATCACGACGGCCGACGGGTTCCCGGAGACCAGCGCGTCGAGCTGGTCCAGCATCGCCGCCCGGCCGGTGAAGTCGGCGACATCGGGCGGCAGCTGCGCGGGAACCTGCCGGGGCTTGGGTGTGGTCAACGAGGGATCGTCGCGCAGGATGGCGACCTCGAGCTCCTGCAACGCCCGCCCCGGGTCGATGCCCAGCTCCTCGGCCAGGTAGTCCCTGGTCCGGCGGGCCACGTCGAGGGCCTGGCTGGTCTGGCCACCGCGGTGCAGCGCGAGCATCAGCTGGCCGACCAGGCGTTCGCGGGTCGGATGCGTCTCGACGAGCCCGGTCAGCGCGCTGACCACCGCGTGGTGGCGGCCCAGGTTCAGCAACGCCTCGAACCGGTCCTCCATCGCCACCAGCCGGGTCTCGTCCAGCCCGCTGAACAGGCGCGAGCGGGTGTCGTCCGGCGCGGTGTCGGCGAGCACCGGCCCCTGCCACTCGGCCAGCGCGCGGTCGAGCAGCTCCAGCCGTGCCGAGTCGTCACCGGTCGCGCGGGCCTCGGTGACCAGCGCCTGAAACCGGTGCACGTCGAACAGCTGTGGGTCGGCCCGGAGCACGTACCCCTGGCCCTGGGCGTCGATGGTCACGTGCCCGGCGACGATCGAACGCAGGCCCGACACGCACACCCGGATGGCGTGCGCCGCGGTCCGGGGCGAGGACTGCGGCCAGACCAATTCGATCAGCCGGTCCAGCGAGACCGGGCGGCCCAGCTCCCAGGCCAGCACCCCGAACACGAGCCGCTGCTGGCGCGGCCCCAGGGCGACGGTCTCGCCGTCGTGGACCGCGCGAACCGCCCCCAGCAGTCGGAACTCCACGGCCCTCCCCCGAACGGTGTCAGGTCTCTACCGTCAAAAATACCCACGGGTCCGGGTGAGGTTCGGGTGTCGCTCGTCGGCCCGCGCCCAGTGCTGCTTCGCCTCCGTCATCCTGCCAGCCTCGGCGGCCACCTGCCCCAGGCCGAATTCGGCCCGCGCGGCCTCGTACCGGGTCCCGCACTCCTCCCCGAGCTCGATGGCCTGGCGGTAGCAGGCCGCCGCGCGGGCCGGCCGTCCGTCCTTCAGATAGGCCTTACCCAGGCAGTTCAGCGCCATCACCTCGTCCAGCGGCATGCCCATCCGGCGGAAGTCGGCCAGCGACTGCTTGAGGTGCCGGATGGCGTGCGTCACGGCGCCCGCCTCGACCTGCATCACCGCGATCCCGCGCAACGTGATCGCCGCGTTCCCGGCGACGCCCTGCTGCTGGTAGAACGCCAGCGCCCGCCACATGTCCCGCAGGGCCGCCGGGTGGTCGCCGCGGTAGTGGTAGACCCAGGCCAGGTTGACCAGGCAGTTGCTCATGCCGAACCGGTCGCCGATGGCCTCGAACAGGGTGAGCGCGGCCTGGTAGCACTCCGCCGCGCGTTCCTGGTCGCCCTGGTCGATGTGCGCGATGCCCAGGCTGTTCAACGTGCTGGCCTCGGCCCACTGGTCGCCGGAGGTGCGGGCGGCCTCGACGGCGAGGTCGTGCGTCTCGACCCACGGCTGCCAGAGTTTGGTCAGGTAGAAGAAGCCGCGCAACGAGTATGCAAGCTGCCAACAACGTGTATGCACCTTGTGTACAACGGATATACGACAGAGCGAGACCAGGTTCGGCCACTCCTGGTCCATCCACTCCATCGCCGCGGCCCGGTCGGTGAACCCGTCCCGGCCCGGCA
>CBIMJO010000240.1:0-9573 GCA_966244135.1 uncultured Actinocrispum sp.
ACCGAGGATGAAGCCGACCTCGCGGATGCGGTGGCCAACACGGTCAACGAGATCGACACGGACAAGCTCGCCCAAGCCCTGGGCACGCTCGCGGACACGTTCGCCGACTCGCCGCAACAGGTCCGCTCGGCGCTGGAAGGGCTTTCCGCGCTGTCCAAGACGATCTCCTCCCGCGACGCCGAACTGGCCCGGCTGCTGGCGAACACCCAGCAGATCAGCCACACGTTCGCCGACCGCAACGCGGAGGTCGAGAAGCTGCTCAACGACGGCGGGCTGCTGCTGGCCGAGATCCGCAAGCGGCGGGACGCGATCAGCTCACTGCTCAAAGGAACTCGCGATCTCGCGGCGCAGTTGACCGGGCTGGTGAACGACAACACCGCGCAGCTGCGGCCCGCGCTGGAACAGCTGGACCGGGTCAACACCATCCTGCAACGCAACCAGGACAACCTGTCCAAGAGCCTGGCGCTGGCCGGACCGTACTACCGGTTGCTGGGCAACGCGGGCGGCAACGGGCGCTGGCTCGACATGTACGTGTGCGGCCTGGTGCTGCCGCCCTCCGGCGATTCCGGGGACTGCATGCCTCCGAAAGGCGGGTCGAAATGAGCCGGGGAGTGCGGGCGCTCACCATCCTGGTCGTCATGGCGCTGGTGCTGACCGGGGTGACGTACTGGATCTTCAGTCCGCGCGGCGGTAAGCACATCACGGCGTACTTTTCCTCCGCGGTGGGGCTTTACGTGGGGTCGACGGTTCGCGTGCTCGGTGTTCCGGTGGGGACGGTCGATGAGGTCGTCCCGGTCGGACGGCAGGTGCGCGCCGAGCTTTCGGTGGACTCCGACCAGCCGATCCCGGCGGAGGCGTCGGCCGTCGTGGTGGCGCCGAGCCTGGTGTCCGACCGGTTCGTCCAGCTGGCGCCGGTCTACACCAAGGGTCCGCAGATGGAGTCGGGTGCGGTGATTCCCGTTGAGCGCACCGTGACTCCGGTCGAGCTGGACGACCTTTACAAGAGCCTGAACCAGTTGTCCTCCGCGCTCGGCCCGGATGGCGCCAACTCCAAAGGGGAACTCTCCCGGTTGCTGGACGTGATGGCGGCCAACACCAAGGGCAACGGTGCCCTGATCGGCGAGACCATCAAGCAGTTCGCCGACGCGTCCAAGGCTCTCGCGGCCTCCAAGGACCAGCTCTTCGGCACGGTCGAGGGGCTGGCGCAGTTCACCACCATGCTGGCGCGCAACGACAAGAGCGTTGCCGAGTTCACCGAGCAGCTCCGGGATGTATCGGCATCCCTTGCGGCGGAACGAGGTGATCTCGGCGGGGCGCTGGCCGAGCTGGCTTCCGCGCTGGAACTGGTGCGGAGCTTCATCCGGGACAACCGGGCCGCGCTGAAGTCTAATGTGGACAAACTGACCGGGATCACCAAGATCCTGGTCGACCAGCGGCAGTCGCTGGCCGAGGCGCTGGATGTGGCGCCGAACGCGGTGATCAACCTGAACAACGCGGTCGACCCGGCCACCGGGCGGATGGAGGTCCGGCCGAACATCCTGGAGTTCTACCCGCCGCCCATCCCGGGCGCGATGGTCGCCTGCAACGTCAAGCCGCCCAGCGGACCGGTGACCAAGCTCCAGGACAACTGCGAGGCCATGAAGCCCGGCACGGCCACGGGTGCTCCGCCGCTGCTGTTCCCGCCGATGGGCCAGCAGTACACATCGGAGGGTGGTCACTGACGTGCGTGCGCTCCTGCTCGTGGCCTTGCTGCTGACCACAACCGCTTGTGGCGCAGGCGGTTTCAACGGTGTCTACAACCTGCCGCTGCCCGGCGGCGCCGATCTCGGCGATCATCCCTACCGGGTTCGCGTGCAGTTCACCGATGTGCTGGATCTCGTGCCGCAGGCCGGGGTGAAGGTCAACGACGTCGCGGTCGGCAAGGTGGACGAGATCGACGTCGGCGGGGACGGCTGGACCGCCGAAGTGGTCCTGCTGGTCAACGGAGACGTCAAGCTGCCGGCCAACGCTTCGGCGGCCGTGCGCCAGTCCAGCCTGCTGGGCGAGAAGTTCGTCGAGCTGAGCGCGCCTCGCGCGGACCCCGCTTCGGCCCGGCTCGTCGACAACGACCTGATCCCGGTGGAGCGGACCAACCGCAACGCCGAGATCGAGGAGGTCTTCGGCGCGTTGTCGTTGCTGCTCAACGGTGGTGGCATCGGGCAGTTCCAGCAGATCGCGCGCGAGGTCAACAACGCCCTGGACGGCAACGAGTCCGGCATCCGCGCGCTGCTGTCCAACATGGACAAGTTCATCGGCGAGCTGGACGCGCACCGCTCGGAGATCACCCGGGCGCTGGAGAACCTCAACCGCCTGGCCGCCACGGTGTCCGCCCAGCGCGACGAGATCGCCGGGGTGCTCAAGGATCTCAGCCCCGGCCTGGACGTGCTGATCAAGCAGCGCAACGACCTCGTGGACATGCTGAAGTCGCTGGACAAGCTGTCCCAGGTCGCGGTCGACACCGTGAACAGGTCCAAGGACGACATCGTGGCCGACCTGGAGGCGTTGGCGCCCACCCTGCGCGGGCTGGCCGCGGCGGGGGAGAAGCTGCCGCAGTCGCTGGAGTTGCTGCTGACCTACCCGTTCACCGACAAGGCGGCGGCGACCATCAAGGGCGACTACATGAACACGTTCGTGACGTTGCAGCTGCCGAAGCCGCCGAAGGACCCGGACGATCCGGCGGTCCCATTGCCACCGATGGACCCGCCCGTCTTCACCCAAGGGAGCCGCTGATGCTCAGCCGTCGCATCAAGGTGCAGGTGGCGATCTTCGTGGTGATCGCCTTGGTCGGGGTGAGCTACGTCGGCGCCAGCTATGCCGGTCTGGACCAGCTGTTCGGCGGACGCGGGATCGTGGTGAAGGCCCAGCTGGCTTCCTCGGGCGGGTTGTTCACCAACTCCGAGGTGACCTACCGGGGTGTGCGGGTCGGCCGGGTAGGGCCGATGCGCCTCACCGACGACGGCATCGAGGTCGAGCTCCGTCTCGACCCGTCGGCGCCGCGGATTCCGTCCGATTTGGACGCCGCGATCGCCAACCGGTCCGCGGTCGGTGAGCAGTACCTGGATCTGAAGCCCCGCCGGGACGACGGGCCGTACCTGGAAGACGGCTCGGTGATCCCGCAGTCGGCGATCAGGATGCCGCTGCCGGTCGAGACCGTACTGTCCAACTTGGACGATCTGGTCGCTTCGGTGCCGCTGGACTCGTTGCGGACCGTCGTGTACGAACTGGATGATGCCTTCCGCGGCCGGGGTTCGGACCTGCAGTCGCTGATCGACAACCAGGCGGCGCTGATCCAGTCCGCCAGCGACCACCTCCCGGCGACCGAGCGGCTGATCAACGACGGCGGCAAAGTCCTGCTGACACAGGAACAGCAGGCCGACGCGATCAAGTCGTTCAGTCAGGACACGCATTTGCTCGCCGAGCAGCTCAAGAAGTCCGACGGCGACCTGCGCAGCCTGATCGACGCCACCCCCAAGGTGTCCACCGAGATCAGCGGGCTGATCCAGGAGTCCGGCACCGGGATCGGCGTGGTCCTGGCCAACCTGCTGACCCCGTCACAGGTCTTCTCCACGCGCGGCGACGCTTTCGAGGAGCTACTGGCGTCCTACCCGCAGGCGGTGGCCAACGGCTACCGGTGGATCGGGCCGAACGGTGAGGTCAACCTGAACATGTTGCTGAACTTCAACAACCCGCCGCCGTGCTTCAAGGGCTACGAGGACACGGTCCACCGTCCCGGCAAGGACACGACCCCGGCTCCGCTGAACACCAACGCGCACTGTGGTCTGCCGCACGGGAACGAGAGTTCGGTCCGTGGCTCGCAGAACGCGCCCAGGGGCGGGCCGGTTCCGGAGCCCACCGGGGTGATGGCCTTGACACCGGTGCAGACTGGACCGCATTCGCTCGACGAGGTGCTGGGAGGTGCCCGGTGATCCAGAAGGTGTTCGCCATCGTGCTCGCGGTGGCGGCGGCCGGTTTCGCCGGCTACGCGGGCTGGAGCTGGTGGCATGCCTCGGATACCGCCGGTTCGTACGCCGCCTCGCGTGAGGAGGTCCTGCGGGTCGGCGAACAGGGCATCGCCAACCTGACCACTTTGGACTACCACAAGGTGGACGAGGGGCTGGACCGCTGGCTGGAGTCGTCGACCGGGACACTGCGGGACAGCCTGGCGCAGAGCCGGGACGACAGCCGCAAGCAACTGGCCGACGGCAAGTCGGTGACCGTGGGCAAGGTGACCGACGCCGCCGTGACCGAGCTGGAGTCCGATACCGCGCAGGTGATCGCGGCCGTGGAGATCACCGTGACGCCGGAGGGTGGATCGTCCGTGGTGAAACGCAACAGGTTCGAGGCCGGCCTGAGCCGCACCGACACCGGGTGGAAGCTCAGCTCGCTGCGCGCGGTCACCGTGGGGGCATCGTCATGACCGTGAAGCAGCGCTCCACCCGCCGTCCCCGCGTGGCCGGCCACAACCGCCGTGCCACCCCAGCTGAGACCCCCGAGATCGAGCCCGAGACCCAGGAGGCCTCGGAAGTCGATGCGACTCCAGCGGAGGCCGAGGCCGTCGACGCTGAGATCCCGGCGGAGGAGACCGCGGAGCCGGTCGCTGAGGAGCCGGCCATCGAGGGGGCCCGGAAGGCCCAGTGGCCGTTCGCGCTGATCATCGCCGCCGCGGTGCTGGTCGGGGCGGGCGCGTTCTTCCTGGTGCGGGCGAACTCCGTCGACAGCGGCGTGGACACGCGCGGGATGACCGAGGTGAACGGCCAGGTCAAGGACGCGGTGGAGAAGATCTTCTCGTTCAGCTACGACAAGGTCGACGAGTCCAGCGCCGCCGCCCGCCAGGTCCTCGCCGGGACCGCGGTGCAGGAGTACGACAAGCTGATCGCCCAGGTCCGCGAGCAGGCCCCGTCGCAGAAGCTCGTGCTGGCGACCCGCGTGACCGACATGGGTGTGAAGTCCATCGACGGCGACCACGCGGAGCTGCTGGTGTTCCTCGACCAGGTGGCCACCCGGGTGGACAACAACAAATCGACCGGAAGCGCCGCGGCGCTCTCCGTGAAAGCGGAACGCCAGGACGGCACCTGGAAGATCGTGGAACTGCTGCCGCGTTAACCGGCTCGTGAGTGGTTTCGGTCGTTCTCGCGAACGAAAACACAAACCAGGGGTTACTGTGGTGGATCAGCCCCCCGTTTTATGAATGGTCAGGCTCAGTTTGTTGTCCGGGCCCGGAATGAGACCGTTCAGAATTCCGGTGGCGAGGTTGCAGTTCGCGAACTCCGGAATTGTGTAGGTGGCGAGCAGGTCGCCGCCTTCCAATGGGTTGAAATCGGGCGCCGAGTGCAGGTGGATCTGCGCCGGGGTCTTGGTCTGGCACTTGTCGCCGACCAGCAGCGGGATGAAGCCGATCGCCTTCACGTCGGACAGCTTGATGTTGATCTTCGCATTCGCGTCGACCACCCCGTCGATCAGCGTGCCGACCGTGTCGGTGGCCTCGGTCATGGTGACCGTGGCCGTGGTCGGGAAGATGCCGAAGATCTTGAAGCTGCCCTGCGCCGGCGGCAGGGTGATCTTCGACGTGAAGTTGCCGGTGGCGCCGTCGAGATCGGCGACGAGCTTGCCCGGGCCGAGAGCGAGGCTCGCATTCAGTTTGTTGATCGTCGACGAGCCCTTTGTGACATCGTAGGTGAAAACCGGCTCGGCGACCGCGGTGGTGGCTCCCAACAACACCCCGGTCAACGCGACGGCAGCGACAACAACGGGTCTCAGCATTGTGCATCTCCTCGGGAAAAACGCACTCCTCAAGTCGAACCTACTCGTGAGTACATTACCGTTGCGACCTGGGCCGAACAAGAGTTTCCGGCCGAGGAGAAATTGTCATTCCGGTGATGAGAAATGCACGTGGAGCTGTCCGGTGCCGCTAGGCGGCTGGGCAAAAGCACTGCTGGCAGGCGTTGACGAACTCGACGATGGCCGGGCGGCGGTCGCCGGAGCGCCAAACGACGGCCAGCTCGCTCGGCGAAAGGCCGTCGACGGGCCGGAACGCGATGTCGGAGCGGTGGTAGGCCTCGATGTTGCCCGCGGAGATGAGGGTGACGCCGAGGCCGGAGGCGACGGCTTCGAAGGCCTCCTCGGCGGTCTCGGCCTCGGTGGCGACGGTGCGAGCGACGTTGCCCAGCCAGAAGTCCCGCGAAGCGCCGGCGGATTTCGGCAGGGCGACAAAGGGTTCGCCGGCCAGCGATGCGAGTGGCACGGTGTCGTGATGGGTCAACGGATGTGCGGGTGGGAGGGCGATCCAGCGGGCTTCGCGGGCCACGACCTTCGACGAGAGCGTTGGGGGGACTGGGAGCCAGGCGATGGCCACGTCGGTGTCGCCGCCCGCGAGGCCGACGGTGGGGTCGCTCCACGGGACCTGGCGGAACTGGAGGGTCCAGCCCGTGAGCTTGGCGTTGACGCCGGCGATCAGGCCGCGGCCGATCCGGGTCTGGAAGCCGACGGTGAGCGTGTGGCTCACCGCTTGGAGGGCTTCCTGCCACTGCTCGATGATCCGCCGCGCGTGGGGGAGCAGGGCCGCGCCTTCCTTGGTGAGCCGGACCGTCCGGCGGTCGCGCTCGAACAGCTTGGTGCGCATGGACAGTTCCAGCTGGCGGATCTGTTTGCTCAACGCGGGCTGCGAGATGAACAGCGCGGCCGCGGCCTGGGTGAAGCTCAGCTGTTCGGCCACCGCGACGAAGTACCGCAGATCCCGGACGTGCGCATCCATAACCAAAGGCTATAACAGCGGGTCTTGGACGCGGGTGTGGTTTCCCGTCAACGATGTGCGCATGGAACTGGGCGTAGCCGGACTGAGCGCGAAGGCGACACTGGGGGCGGCGGCGACCGTACGCCTCGCCCGTCTGGCCGAAGAACTGGGATACACCTCCTGGTGGGTGGGCGAGCACGTCGTGCTGCCGAGCCCCCGAACCCCTGAAACCCCGATGGAGCCGACCGACCCGATCCTGGACCCGTTGGTACACCTTGCCTACGTGGCCGCGGTGACCACGAACATCCGGCTCGGCACCGCGATCGTGATCCTCCCGCAGCGCAACCCGCTGGTCCTCGCCAAGCAGGTCGCGAGCCTGGATGTGTTGAGCGGTGGGCGGTTCATGCTCGGCGTCGGTGCGGGCTACCTCGAACCGGAGATGACCGCGATCGGCGTGCCCATGAAGGACCGGGGCCGCCGCACCGACGAGTACCTCGCCGCCATGAGGTCACTGTGGACAGACGACAAGCCGGAATTCCACGGCAAGTACGTGGATTTCGCCCATGTGGACGCCCATCCCCGGCCGGCCAATGTGAAGATCATCGGTGGCGGCTTCAGCCCGGCCGCCTTCCGCAGAGCGGCCAGGTACGCCGACGGCTGGTTCGGGGTCGGCACGCTCGACGACCTGAGAACCATGCTCCCGCAAGTGAAACAGGCCAAGCCCTCACTCGAGATCACCTTCATGCCGATGCCTCTCAACGACGACATCGCCGCCTACGAGGAGCTGGGCGTCGACAATCTCATCGTCTACCCGCTGCCGTTCGAGAACGTCGACGACGTGGCCCGGGTGATGGAACGGCACGCCAAGCTCATGTCCCGGCGAACGCGTGATCGGTAGCGGACCAGGCGGCGCCGATCACGCCCGCCAGTTCGCCCAGTTCCGACAGCACGATCGGCAGGTTGCCGGTGGCCAACGGGAGGCTGCGGCGGTAGACCGCGCTGCGGACCTCGGCGAGGAGCTGGTGACCGAGGCGCGAGACGCCACCACCGATCACGACCATGCCGGGGTTGAGGAAGCTCACCAGCGACGCCACGACATGGCCGAGGCGGCGGCCGCCCTCACGGACGAGGTTGGCCGCGGCGAAGTCACCGGCGGCGGCCGCGGCGGCGACGTCCTTGGCGGACAGTTCGCTCTGGTGTGTCAACAGATCTGCGAGGTAGGTCGACCGTCCGCTGCGGGCCAGCGTCAGCGCGTCGCGGGCGAGGGCGGCGCCACCGAAGTACGCTTCCAGGCAGCCGACCTCACCGCACGCGCAGGCGGGCCCGTAGTCGTCGAGCTTGATGTGCCCGATGTCCCCGGCGGTGCCCGCGACACCGCGGTACACCCGGCCGCCGAGCACTATCCCGCAGCCGATGCCGGTGCCGACCTTGACGAAGATCAGCTCATTGAGTGACCGCGCCACCCCGGCGTGCCGCTCGCCGAGGGCCATCACGTTCACGTCGTTGTCCACCGTCACGGGGCAGCCCCACTGGCTGGACAGCCGGTCGCGCACCGGGAAGCGGTCCCAGCCGGGCATGATCGGCGGCGCCACCGGCATGCCGTCGCGGAAGCTCACCGGCCCGGGCAGCCCGACGCCCGCGCCGACCAGCCGCCCGGTGACCTCGCTCTGCACCTTGGCCGCGAGCTGGGTCAGCCGCTCCAGCACCAGCACCGGGCCCTTGCGGATGTCGTAGTCCTCCACGACGTGCGACAGCACCTCGCAGCGCGCGTCCGTGACGGCCACCCCGATCGAGGTCGCCCCGATATCCGCGGCGAGGAATCGCAGGTCATCGGCCAGTTTCACCAGTGTCGAGCGGCGCCCGCCGCGGCTGGCGGCCGGCCCGCCGGACTCGACGAACCGCCAGTCGAACAGCCGCTCCAGCTCCGTGGCCAGCCGCGCTCTGGGCAACTCGAGGCGCTCGCCCAGCTCCACCTTGGCCAGCGGCCCCTCGTCCCGGAGCAACGCGAGGAGCTGGGACTGCTGGCGGGTCTCCACCCGGGGAATGGCTTGCACGGTCACAGCTACATTGAACATCACACCGGGGACCGAACGGGGAAATCTATGGACGTGCGGCTGCGGCCGGTCACCGCGGGCGATCTGGGCATGTTCGAGCGGTTCGCGGTCGAGCCGGGTCTGGTCGGCCTGGACTGGGGCGGGTTCCGCGACGCGCAGGAACCCGCGCGGCGGTTCGCGAAGGACGGGTACCTCGGGCCGGGCGGCGGCCGGCTCATCGTCGAGGCCCAGGACGCCGCGACCGGGTTCGTGAGCTGGATGGCCAGGCAGTACGGCGGCGTGGCGGGCTGCTGGGAGATCGGGATCGCGCTGCTGCCGGAGTGGCGGGGCCAGGGCATCGGCTGGCGGGCGCAGGACATGTTGTGCGAGTACCTGTTCACGCACACCCCCGCCCAGCGCATCGAGGCCGGGACCCACCCGGAGAACACCGCGGAGCAGAAAGCGTTGGAGAAAGCGGGTTTCCGGCTCGAGGGCGTGCTGCGGTCGGTGGAGTTCCGCGCCGGGCAGTGGCGCGACGGCCGGCTCTACAGCCGGGTACGCGGGGACTGACCGGCGCAGGTGCGCGTGCCGCTCCATCTCCGCGGAGAACGGCTCGCTCAGCAGGTCGTGGTTGACCATGGCCCCGGCCATCGATCCCGCGCCCGCGGAGGCGATGACCTGCAGGAACGGGGTGACGATGTTCCCGGCCGCCCACACACCCGGCACGCTCGTCCTGCCGGTCGGGTCGACGACGGGCACGCCGGCCTCGGT
>CBIMJO010000241.1:0-9537 GCA_966244135.1 uncultured Actinocrispum sp.
ACCTCCCCGACGGAAACCTGCTGATCACCGGCCAGATCTCCAGGCAGACACACCCCTGGCTGGCCGATCACGCGGTCACCGGAACGGTGCTGCTCCCGGGCGCCGCCCTGGTCGAGATGGCCCTGTACGCGGGCGACCAGGCCGGCAGCCCGACGGTCGACGAGCTTACCCTCGAAGCCCCGCTGATCCTCAACGACACCAACGAAGTCGCGATCATCGTCGAGCCGGACGACACCGGCCGCCGCCCCCTCAAGATCTACTCCAGGCCCATCGGCGAGGACACCCCATGGATCCGCAACGCCCTCGGCACCCTGACAACCTCAGCGCCACCGAAAACAACGTTCTGGAACGCCAAAACAGCCCCAGTAACAGGGTTCTACGAACAGCTAGTGTCCAAAGGGTACGAATACGGCCCCGCATTCCAAGGCCTGCGAAAGCTTGAGCGTCAGGGAAACGACACCTACGCGGAAGTCAGCCTGCCGGAGGCGCCAGACCAGTTCGGCATCCACCCAGCATTGCTCGACGCCGCTCTGCACGCGACAGTCCAAACGATCGCGGACGGCGCGATCCTGCTGCCGTTCTCGTGGAGCGGAGTCACTCTCCACGCAACGGGCGCCACATCGGCCCGGGTCCACATCATGGCCCACGAGAACAACACGATCTCGCTCCGCCTGACCGACACCGCCGGACAACCAGTGGCCGAAGTCGCCGAACTCGCGCTGCGTCCGGTATCGCCGGACCAGTTGAAGGCCAAGAGCGACCTCTTCGAAGTCACCTGGATCTCCGCGGCCCCGGGCGAAGCCACTGACATCGCGATCCTCCAGGTCGCCAATGACACTCCGCGCGACGCGACCACCAAAGTCCTGGCAGCCCTGCAGAACTGCATCGCCGAAGACGGAAAGCTCGCGGTGGTCACGAGCGGCGCGGTCCAAGACGTCACCGACCTCGGCGGCGCGGCGGTCTGGGGCCTCGTCCGATCCGCCCAGACCGAACACCCGGGCCGCTTCACGCTGATCGATGTCGACCAATTCGACGCCCAGCAAGTCAAAGCCGCAGTGGCGTCCGGCGAACCACAGATCATGCTCCGAAAAGGACAGATGCGAGTCCCCAGGCTGGTCCGCGTGATACCGGATCTCCAGCCACCCAAGGAACCCTGGCGGATGGAGATCCCGGCCAAGGGCTCGATCGACAACCTGGCCCTGCTGCCGTGCCCACAGCTCACCGAACCCCTGCAAGAAGGCGAAGTCCGGATCGCGGTCCGGGCGGCGGGCCTGAACTTCCGGGATGTCCTCAACACCCTCGGCCTCTACCCGGGCGAAGCGGGCCGGCTCGGCCGTGAATGTGCCGGGGTTGTCCTCGAAACCGGCCCCGGAGTCACCGGAGTGCAAGCAGGGGACCGAGTTCTCGGGCTCGTCCCCGGTTCGTTCGCGCCGATCGCGATCGCCGACCACCGCGTGATCAGGCCGATGCCCAAGGACTGGACCTTTGAGCAGGCCGCGTCGGTCCCCGCGGTCTTCCTGACCGCGTACCACGCCCTGATCGACCTCGCGAACCTGCAGGCGGGCGAGTCGCTGCTGGTCCACGCGGCGGCGGGTGGCGTGGGCATGGCGGCCACGCAGCTGGCGCGGCATTTGGGCGCAGAGGTCTATGGGACAGCGAGCAGGGAGAAATGGTCGTCGACCGGGCTGGATGAGGACCATCTTGAGTCCTCTCGCACAGTCGACTTCGAAGCCAAGTTCGCGGCGGGCGTTGACGTCGTGCTGAACTCGCTTTCGGGCGAGTTCATCGACGCGTCGCTGCGCCTGCTCCGGCCCGGCGGCCGGTTCATCGAGATGGGCAAGACGGACGTCCGCGACGACGTTTCGACGCAGTATCCGGGCGTCGGCTACCAGACGATCGACATGCGCACGGCCTCGCCACAACGGGTCGGCGAGATGCTCACGGAGTTGCTGGATCTTTTCGACGAGGGAATTCTGACGCCGTTGCCGTTGACGACGTTCGATCTCCGGCAGGCCAAGGATGCCTTCCGCTATGTCAGCCAGGCAAAGCACGTCGGCAAGGTCGTTCTGACTGTCCCTCGTAGTTTGGAAGGGACAGTGCTGATCACCGGCGGCACCGGGACACTTGGCGCCGAGCTGTCCCGTCACCTGGTGACTGAACATGGCGTCCGGCACCTGGTGCTGGCCGGTCGCCGGGGCGCCAAAGCTCCAGGTGCGGTGGAACTGGCCGATGAGCTGACCAGTATGGGCGCCGAGGTCACGCTGGCCGAATGCGATGTCAGTGACCGTGTGGTCGCGGCGAAGCTCATCGAAGGCTTGCCCGACTTGACAGCCGTGATCCACGCGGCGGGTGTCCTGGATGACGCTGTCGTCGCGGCGTTGACACCGGACAATGTGGACGCTGTGTTCAAGTCCAAGGTGGACGCGGCCTGGCACCTGAGTGAGCTGACCGAACAACTGGACCTCGCGGCGTTCGTGATGTTCTCGTCGGTCGCGGGCACAGTCGGCACTGGTGGACAGGCGAACTACGCGGCCGCGAACTCCTATCTGGACGGACTCGCGCGATACCGAACGGCCCGAGGCTTGCCGGCTACCTCGCTGGCGTGGGGGCTGTGGGAGCAGAGCAGCGGGATGACCGGGCACATGGCCGAAGCCGACCGCCAACGCATGCGCCGTACCGGCATCGCCCCGATGTCAACGGAGTACGGCCTCTCACTGTTCGACATGGCGCTGCAGTCCGGAAGACCGCAGCTCGTCACTGCCAAGCTCGACCTCACCATGAGCGAGCCTCCGCACTTGTTCCGTGGGCTGGTCCGCGCACCCGCCCGTCGAGCGGCGCAGACCGGCGAGCCTAATGGGCAGTCCTTTGTGGATGGCCTTGCCGGTCTCACCGAGGCTGAGCGGGACAGCGCCTTGCTCGACCTCGTCCGCGGGCACGCGGCGGCCATCCTGGGCCGGAACTCGGCCGCGGATGTCGATGCCACCAGGGCGTTCAAGGACTTCGGGTTCGACTCACTGACGGCGGTGGAGCTGCGCAACCGTTTGGGCAAGGCCACCGGGCTGAAGCTGCCGCCGACCTTGATCTTCGACTACCCGACGCCGAAGGTCCTGATGCGGCACCTGCGCGCCGAGCTGTTCCCGGACATCCCGGAGTCGCGAGAAGACGAGGAGTCGAGCATCCGGGAGGCCATCGCCGCCATCCCGGTGCCGCGCCTGCGGGAGGCCGGACTGCTGGACACGCTGCTCGAACTGGCCGGCCGCCCGCCGGAATCCACCGAGGACGTGTCCATCGACGACATGGACGCCGATGACCTGATTCGCGCGGCCTTGGCGCTGGGGGACTGACAATGACCTCCAACGACCAGCTCGTCGCCGCGCTCCGGGCGTCGCTCAAGGAGAACGAGCGGCTGCGGCAGAACGAGACCGCCGCCCGGGAGCCGGTCGCGATCATCGGTATGGCGTGCCGGTTCCCCGGTGGAGTCTGCTCGCCGGAACAGTTGTGGGACCTGGTGAGCGAAGGCCGAGACGCCATTACCGCGTTCCCGGCCGATCGGGGCTGGGACCCGGCCACACTGTCCACATCGGACGTAGCCGGATCTCATGTGACCGTGGGTGGTTTTCTCGACGGGATGGCGGAGTTCGATGCCGGGTTCTTCGGGATCTCGCCTCGTGAAGCGCTCGCCATGGACCCACAGCAACGGCTGTCGCTGGAGGTCGCCTGGGAGGCCATCGAACGAGCCGGGATCGCGCCGGACTCGTTGCGGGGAAGCCAAGCGGGGGTGTTTCTCGGCGCCATCGCGGACGACTACGGCCCGAGGATGCACGAGGGCACCGACCTGACCGGCGGCTACCTCGTCACCGGCAAGACGACCAGCGTGGTGTCCGGCCGGATCTCGCACGTCCTCGGCCTCGAAGGACCGGCGATCACCGTGGACACCGCGTGTTCGTCCTCTTTGGTCGCTCTGCACCTGGCCTGTCACTCCCTGCGACAAGGGGAGTCGAGCGTTGCGCTGGCCGGTGGTGTGGCGCTCATGCCCACCCCTGGGCTGTTCGTCGAGTTCAGCCGTCAGCGCGGGCTGGCGACGGACGGGCGGTGCAAAGCGTTTGCGGCGAGCGCCGACGGGACCGGGTTCGCCGAAGGCGCCGGGATCCTGGTCCTGGAAAGGCTCTCCGACGCTGAGCGCAACGGTCATCGCGTGCTTGCGGTCATCCGCGGGAGTGCGGTCAACCAGGACGGCGAGTCGAACGGCCTGACCGCTCCCAATGGCCCATCGCAGCAACGGGTGATCCGGCAGGCATTGGCCAATGCCCGACTGTCCACTGCGGACGTCGACCTGATCGAAGCGCACGGAACCGGGACGCGGCTGGGCGATCCGATCGAGGCGCAGGCATTGCTGGCGACCTACGGGCGGGATCGTGACCGGCCGGTCCTCATCGGGTCGCTGAAGTCCAACATCGGTCATGCTCAGGCCGCGGCCGGTGTCGGTGGGGTCATCAAGGCAGTTCAGGCGCTACAGCACGGAGTCGCGCCGAAGACGTTACACATCGACGAGCCCACACCGAATGTGGACTGGACGGCTGGGTCGGCTTCGCTGTTGACCGAGGCTGTTCCTTGGCCGGAGACCGGCCGGCCGCGTCGGGCCGCGGTGTCGTCGTTCGGGATCAGCGGGACGAACGCGCACGTGATCCTGGAGCAGGCAGCGGAACCTGCGGTCGAACCACCCGCCGAGTTCACGTCCTTGGTGCCGTGCCTGATCTCTGCCCGGACGCCTGCCGCGTTGCAGGACCAGATCTCGGCTGTGGCGGCCATCGAGGGCCGCGCTCTGGATATCGCGTACTCGCTCGCGACCACAAGGACGGCGTTCGAGCATCGCGCGATCGTGCTGGCATCCGGCCGGACCGAGCAGGAGCTGATTCTCGGCGTTGCCAGCGAAGGAAAAACGGCGTTTCTGTTCTCTGGTCAGGGCTCACAGCGAGTGGGCGCCGGTGTCGAGCTGGCGGCGCGGTTCCCGGTCTTCCGGGAGGCCCTCGCCTCGATGCGTGAGCACCTCGATGACGGCGTGCTGTCGCAGGATCTTGGCCGTACCGAGTTCGCGCAGCCGGCGATCTTCGCTGTCGAGGTGGCGCTGTTCCGGCTGTTCGAGTCGTGGGGCGTGCGACCGGACTACCTGCTGGGCCATTCGATCGGTGAGTTCGCGGCCGCGCATGTTGCCGGGATGCTGTCGCTTGAGGACGCATGCAGGCTCGTAACTGCCCGGGGCCGGTTGATGCAGGCATTGCCCGATGGCGGGGGCATGCTGGCCGTTCAGGCTTCCGAGGACGAGGTGCTTCCGTTGTTGGCCGGACGGGAGCATGAGGTCTCGATCGCGGCCACCAACGGGCCTCGATCGATCGTTCTGTCCGGAGTGGACTCGGCGCTGACCGAGATCGCATCGGCCTTCACCGAGACCAAGAGGTTGCGGGTCAGCCATGCCTTCCACTCGCCGTTGATGAAGCCGATGCTGCGCGACTTCGAGGCAGTCGTGTCCGGTGTGGACATCCGGGCGCCTCGAATTCCCATCGTGTCCACGGTGACCGGCGAGGCTCTCCCGGTTTCGGCGGAGTACTGGGTGCGGCAAGCCCGGGAGCCGGTCCGGTTCGCGGACGGCATTGCGCGGCTGCGAACGCTTGGCGTCAACCGGTTCCTGGAGCTGGGGCCGGATGCGGTGCTCACTGGGATGATCGAGGACGACGTCCTGGCCGTGGCGGCCCTTCGCCGCGAGCGCGACGAGGAACGGACCATCCTCACCGCGCTGGCCACGTTGTGCGCCAACGGTGCCTCGCCGGACTGGGAGGCCTTCTTCGCGGGTCTGGGTGCCCGGCGGGTCTCGTTGCCTACCTATCCGTTCCAACGGGAACGCTACTGGCTCGACACTCCGCCCGCCGATGGCTCCGGAGTGGGCCTGACCGGCACCGATCATCCGCTGCTCGGCGCCGCAACGGTGTTACCGGACTCCGATGGGTTCCTGTTCACCGGCAGGCTTTCCACGCGCACCCACCCTTGGCTGGCCGATCATGTCGTGGCGGGTGCGCCTGTCGTCCCTGGCACGGCCTTTGTCGAGATGGTCGCTTATGCGGGAGCCCAGGTCGGCTGTTCGCGGATCGATGAGCTGACCCTGCACTCAACGCTTGCCCTCACTGAGGACGTCGCTGTTCAGGTGGTTGTTTCGGGACCGGACAATGGCGTTCGCGAGGTGAGTGTCCACTCGCGACCCGTGGCGGGTGAGGGCTGGACCAAGCACGCGACCGCCACACTGTCCACAAAGGTCGGGCCGGTGGCCGAGCTGCCGTGGCCGCCGCAGGGGACTCCGGTCGACGTGGACGACATCTATGACCAGCTTGAAGCTCAGGGCGTGACCTACGGCCCGGCGTTTCGCGGTTTGCATGCTGCCTGGGACGTGAACGGCGAGATCTTCGCCGAGGTACGGCTCCCTGAGGACGTTCACGCGGGACGATTCGGCCTTCATCCGGCGCTACTGGACGCCGCCCTGCACGGCACGGTCGCTTCCGGTGAGCCTGCTGGGCTGCCGTTCGCGTGGACCGGTGTCTGCGTGCACGTTTCGGGGGCTGGCACGTTGCGGGTGCGGATTTCGCGAGTCCGTCCGGGAACCGTTTCCCTGTCCCTGACCGATGGCACTGGTCAGCCGGTGGCCTCGATCGAGTCCCTGGCTGTGCGGCCTGTGCAGGCCGACTCGTCCAAAAATCTGTATGGCCTGGACTGGGTCGAGGCTCCCACGGATGTCAAGTCCGATGTGGACTTGGTTGAGTTCGTTCCGGACTGTTCTCGGGGCATCGCGGCCGCCACTCATGATGCGCTGGCGGCTTTGCAGAACTGGGTGGCTGGGGATCGCCCGGGGCGACTGGTGGTGGTCACGCAGGGTGCGGTGGCCACGGATCCCGCGGCGGACGTGCCCAACTTGGCCGGCGCGGCCGTGTGGGGGCTGGTTCGCGCGGCTCAGGCGGAGCATCCCGACCGGTTCGTGCTTGTCGATCTCGACTCCTCGCCATCGGCTCTTCCCTTCGTGCGGGCTTGTGGTGAGCCACAGCTGGCTGTGCGCGCGGGAGTAGCTTTCGTACCGCGGTTGAACCGGGTGTCGCAGTCGGACTGGGCACCGCGGTGGGAAGGGCCGGTGCTGATCACCGGTGCCAGCGGGGCCCTGGGCCGCCTGGTCGCGCGGCATCTGGTCGCCGAGCACAGGGTCCGGGAGTTGGTGCTGGTCAGCCGTAGCGGTTCGGCTGACTCAGCCGAACTGGAGTCTCTTGGTGCCACGGTGACCGTTGCTGCTTGTGATGTCGCAGATCGCGTTGCGTTGGCGGAGTTGCTGGCTGCGCATCCGGTGAACGCGGTCGTGCACGCGGCCGGTGTCCTCGATGACGGCGTCCTGGACTCGCTCACTCCGGCCCGAGTTGACGCGGTGTTCCGGCCGAAGGTCGATGCCGCACTCAACCTGCATGAACTGGTCGGGGATGTCTCGGCTTTCGTGCTGTTCTCGTCCGCCGTCGGCGTACTGGGCGGACCTGGGCAGGCGAACTACGCGGCTGCGAACGCCGTGCTCGATGCTCTCGCGCAGCATCGGCGGGCCCAGGGCTTGGCCGCGACTTCGCTGGCTTGGGGGCTCTGGGAGTCTTCCTCAGGCATGGCTGGATCTTTGGACTCCGCAGCGGTGACGCGGTTGACTCGCAGCGGGGTTCTCGCCATGCCCGCACAGGAAGCCTTGGCGTTGATGGACGTTGGCGTGGCGCACTCGCGTCCGGTCCTGGTTCCGGCTCGGCTGGGACGTTCCGCGTTGCGCTCTCGAAAGGTCGTCAAGGCCGGCACGACTGACCTTAGGGCTGTGCCAGAGGGCGAGCGCAGGCGCGCGGCTTTGGAGCTGGTGCGCTCGGAGACCGCGCGGGTGCTTGGACATGCTGGCGCTTCGGCGATTCCAGACTCGCGGGCCTTCAAGGAGCTGGGCTTCGATTCGCTGACCGCCGTCGAGTTGCGGAACCGCGTGAACGCTGCGGCGGGGTTGCGGCTCGGGTCGACGGCGATCTTCGATCATCCGACTCCGGCTGCTTTGGCCGACGAGGTGCTCCGGCTCATCGCGGGGGCTCGGACTTCTGTTGCTCCTGCTGTGGTTGTGCGGGTTGATGATGACGATCCTGTTGTCATTGCCGGGATGGCGTGCCGGTACCCGGGTGGTGTCACTTCTCCTTCGCAATTGTGGGACCTGGTTGCTTCCGACGGTGATGCGATTTCCGGGTTCCCCGATGACCGCGGGTGGGACTTGGACGGGCTCTACGATCCGGATCCTGCCGCGATCGGGAAGTCGTACGTGCGGTCTGGCGGGTTCCTGGGGGATGCGGCTTCCTTTGACGCCGGGTTCTTCGGGATTTCGCCGCGTGAGGCATTGTCGATGGATCCTCAGCAGCGCTTGCTGCTTGAGGTGTGTTGGGAGGCCCTTGAGGCTGCTGGCATTCCCGCCGACTCGTTGCGGGGCAGTCAGACCGCTGTTTTCGCAGGAGTGATGTACCACGACTACGGGGCACGGCTGATGGCATCGCCGATGCCCGCTTTCGAGGGATACATCGGGAACGGCAGCGCGGGGAGTGTTGCTTCGGGCCGAATCTCGTACACGTTCGGCTTCCAGGGGCCAGCGGTCACTGTGGACACTGCCTGTTCCTCTTCCTTGGTGGCTGTGCATTTGGCGGCTCAGGCTCTTCGGGCTGGCGAGTGTTCGCTGGCATTGGCTGGTGGCGTCACTGTCATGTCCACGCCGCAGACCTTTGTGGAGTTCAGCCGTCAACGCGGGTTGGCGCGCGATGGGCGGTGCAAGTCCTTCGCCGACGCGGCTGATGGGGTCGGGTGGTCTGAGGGCGCTGGTGTCCTTGTGCTGGAGCGGCTTTCCGATGCCCGTCGGCGGGGCGATCGGGTGCTTGCCGTTCTCCGGGGCTCGGCCGTGAACCAGGACGGCGCTTCCAACGGTCTCACTGCGCCTCATGGCCCTTCCCAGGAACGCGTGATCCTGCAGGCTCTTGCCAACGCTGGACTGTCCACTGCGGACATTGATGTCGTTGAGGCGCACGGCACCGGGACCACTCTCGGCGATCCCATTGAGGCGCAGGCGTTGCTGGCCACCTATGGCCAGGGCCGGTCCGAGCCGCTGCTGCTCGGCTCGGTGAAGTCCAATATCGGTCACACCCAAGCCGCCGCCGGTGTCGCCGGGATCATCAAGATGGTCGAGGCCATGCACCACGGCCACGTCCCCACCACTCTCCACATCGACACTCCCACCACCCACGTCGACTGGACCACCGGCGCCATCACCCTCCCCACCACCCTCACCCCCTGGCCCACCTCCACGCACCCCCGCCGCGCCGCCATCTCGTCCTTCGGCGTCAGCGGCACCAACGCCCACCTCATCCTCGAACACCCTGTGGACACCCACCCCAAAAACGATCTTGACCGCCCAGAACTGTCAGACCCCCCGAGTAGCGTGGATATCGGGGGGCCGGAGGC
>CBIMJO010000242.1:0-9530 GCA_966244135.1 uncultured Actinocrispum sp.
CGCAACGGCGACCTGCGGGCGTCCCGGTTCGGTGGCAACGTCGACTTCACCGAGGCCTGGTTCGCCGCCACCGCCATGCTCGACGGCGGCCGCGTCCGCGTCGACACCGACCGCAGCCTGTCGATCTGGCCTGTCGGCTGGGCCATCCGCGAACCCCGCGACGACGTCGACGCCCGCCTCCCCGACCGCGAAGGCGCCTGGGGCTACCTCATCCGCCTCAACACCCAGGACAAACCCGTCCCCGCCTAACGTGCAGCCCCACCCAACGCCCCGTAGTACCGGCCATGCGTGGGGACGAGGTCGAGTGCCGAACTGCGCCGAGATGATGTTCGTGGGCGAGGTGGCCTGTCCAACCTGCGCTCACCGGGTCCATCTCGCGCCGGCGGTTGGATTGGCAGGGTGACCTGGGTGAACAGTGGGTGTACGGGGGGTGGGCGAATGGGTTCGGGGGATATTACTAGGCGGTAGTTCCGCATCGGTTCAGATGGAGGGGCTAGGCTGCACGAACGTGAGCCGACGCGCAAAGATCGTCTGTACCCTGGGTCCCGCGACCTCGACCCCGGAACGTGTCCTCGAACTGGTCGAGGCGGGTATGGACGTGGCGAGAATGAACTTCAGCCACGGCAGTCACAGTGACCACAAGCAGGTGTATGACGTGGTCCGTGCCGCCTCCGACCAGACGGGTCACGCCGTCGGGATCATGGCTGACTTGCAGGGACCGAAGATCCGGCTGGGCACCTTCGCCGCCGGGCCGGTCGAATGGGCCAACGGGGAGATCGTCCGGATCACCGTTGACGATGTGGTCGGAACGCACGATCGGGTGTCCACCACCTACAAGGGCCTGGCCCGCGACGCCAAAGCCGGTGACCGGCTGCTGGTCGACGACGGCAAGGTCGGCCTGGTGGTCAAGAGTGTCGAGAACCAGGATGTGATCTGCGAGGTCACCGAGGGTGGCCCCGTCAGCAACAACAAGGGCATCTCGCTGCCGGGCATGGACGTGTCCGTGCCGGCCATGAGCGAGAAGGACATCGAGGACCTGGAGTTCGCGCTCAGTCTGGGCGTGGACTTCGTGGCGCTGTCGTTCGTGCGTTCCCCCGCCGACATCGACCTCGTGCACCAGGTGATGGACCGGGTCGGCCGCGGCCGGCTGCCGGTGATCGCCAAGCTGGAGAAGCCCGAGGCGGTGGACAACCTCGAGGCCATCGTGCTGGCGTTCGACGGTGTCATGGTCGCCCGTGGTGACCTGGGCGTGGAGCTGCCGCTGGAGCAGGTGCCGCTGGTGCAGAAGCGGGCGATCCAGATCGCCCGGGAGAACGCCAAGCCGGTCATCGTGGCGACCCAGATGCTCGACTCGATGATCAACAACTCCCGGCCGACCCGCGCCGAAGCCTCGGACGTGGCCAACGCGGTGCTCGACGGTGCCGACGCGGTCATGCTGTCCGGTGAGACCAGCGTGGGCCGCTACCCGATCGAGTCCGTGCGCACCATGGGCCGGATCGTCGAGGCCGTCGAGAGCGAGTCGGTGGTCGTGCCGCCGCTGACCCACGTGCCGCGCACCAAGCGGGGCGTGCTGTCCTACGCGGCCCGGGACATCGGCGAGCGGCTGAACGCCAAGGCCCTGGTCGCCTTCACCCAGTCGGGCGACACCGTTCGCCGCCTGGCCAGGCTGCACACCCACCTGCCGCTGCTGGCGTTCACGCCGGAGCCGGATGTGCGCAGCCAGCTGGCGCTGACCTGGGGCACCGAGACGTTCCTGGTGCCGCGGGTGGACTCGACCGACCAGATGGTCCGCCAGGTGGACATCTCGATGCTGTCCATCGGCCGCTACCAGCCGGGTGACCTTGTGGTGATCGTCGCGGGGTCGCCGCCCGGTACCGTCGGGTCGACTAACCTCATCCGGGTTCACCGGTTGGGCGAGGAAGACCACGCGTAGGAGAGTTCGGCATGACGGAGGTCGCGAGGGCCGCTGCGGCGGATCCGGGCCGTGAAGGCCAGAGCGGCCAGCCCGTTCTCGACAAGCTGGTGGCCCTGCTGGACCTCGAGGTCATCGAGGACAACATCTTCCGCGGTGTGAGCCCCGCCGACCGCCCGATCCGGGTGTTCGGCGGGCAGGTGGCCGGCCAGGCGCTGATCGCGGCCGGCCGGACGGTGCCGCCGGAGCGGCAGGTGCACTCGCTGCACGCCTACTTCATCCGCGGCGGCGACCCGAGCATCCCGATCGTCTACGAGGTGGACCGCATCCGGGACGGCCGGTCGTTCACCACCCGGCGGGTGATCGCGATCCAGCGCGGCAAGGCGATCTTCTCGCTGTCCGCGTCGTTCCAGATCACCGAGCCGGGCATCGAGCACGCCGACGGCATGCCGGAGGTGCCGGACCCCGAGGGCCTGCCCACCTACCAGGAGCAGGTCGAGCTCGGCGGCGGCAAGATGGCCGCGTTCCGCAAGCTGCCGCGGCCGATCGACATCCGCTACATCTCCGAGCCGCCGTGGCTGTCGCGCGAGAACGGCCCGCGCGAGGCCCGCAACCAGGTCTGGATGCGGGCCGACGGCAAGCTCAACGACGACCCGCTGCTGCACGTGTGCGTGCTGGCGTACGCGTCGGACATGACGCTGCTCGACGCGCCACTGGCCCGGCACGGGGTGCACTGGTGGACCGACAAGGTCAACGGGGCCTCGCTGGACCACGCCATGTGGTTCCACCGGCCGTTCCGGGCCGACGAGTGGTTCCTCTACGACCAGGAGTCGCCGAGCGCCTCGGGTGCCCGCGGGCTCGCCACGGGCCGTTTCTTCTCCCGGGACGGCCGGTTGATCGCGACCGTGGTCCAGGAAGGGCTCCTGCGTATCTCCGGGTGACCTGGACTTCGACCGGGACCTGGACCTTGACCGGGACCTCGACCTCGGGGCTAGACCTAGACCTGGACTTAGACCTGGGCCTGGACTCGGGCTGGGCTCTCGCCCGGCTGGGGCTTCTGGCGGCCGCGTGGTGATCGCGGTGGTGCGTGGCTGGCTCGCGGTGGTGTGGGTGGCGGTGGTGTCTAGGGCGGTGGTGTCTAGGGCGGTGATGTGTGGGGCGGTGATGTGTGGGTGCGTGGTGTTTCGGGGGTCGGTTCGGGGTTCGCCGCCGCGTTCCTTGCTTACGGAGTCGCGAGACCACCAAATCCGGACGTGAGCCAGGTCACACTGTGGATAACCGGGCGACGGGGATCAGGTACACGAGGGTGTCGTTGACTCCGTCGAGTGCGAGCAGGTCGTGTGCGAGGTCATCGTAGATGCCGCCGATCAGGCCCGCGTGCAGGTTCATGGCGGCGGCGACCAGGCCCAGGTTCTGGGCGAGGTGGCCCGCTTCGGTGAACGCGAACCGCAGCGCGCGGGTGCCGTAGGACTGGCGCAACGTACCGAGCCGGACGTAAAGGGCGACCACGGCTGGGCAGTTCTCGAGCGAGGTGGTGTCCGGGCCGAGCCACATCGAGGTCGCCTCGAGGTCCGGAATGGACGGACAAGGACCGGTCCAAGCCAGGGTTTTCGTGAGTTCGTCGGCCTCGTAGACGCCGGGGGCGAGGCCCTGGACATCCAACGCGATGATCCTGATCCGCGCGCAGTACTGGGCGCCCGGGCTCGGGTACGGCCAGTGTCCCTGCTCCGAACCGTGCGCCGGCCACAGCAGGGTGGCGAGGTCCTGAGTGGACAGTGAGCCGGAGAGGTCCTCACCCCGGCTGGTGTGCCTGCTCGCCAGGGCGTGGGTCAGCGTGGCGGTGAGTTTCCGGGGCTGTGGCAGGGGGATGGAGCCGCGGCGAGGCCGGGGGCGGGAGGCTTTGCGGGGGAACTGTTCGGCGAAGCCGGGGAGGAACTTGCTGGCCTCGAGGTAGCGACGGTCGGGGGCGTCCGCGCCGTCGGAGTGGAACGAGGCGGGACCGTGCAACGCGGTCGCGGCGGTGACCCAGCAGATCAGGCGTTCCTGTTCCGGCGTGATGCCCAGGCGGTTGAACAACATGTGCAGCTGCGACGCCCAGTTCGTGCCCACCGTGACCTGGCGGATCTGCGATATCCAGTGCGCGGTGGCGCCCGTGGCGGAGCGGTCCCATCGCGCGGCGATTTCCCGGCCGTATTTGCCCAGGATGTGGTGGGCACGGCGATGGGAGTCGAGCGAGGGTTCGGTCGAGTCGGCGAACCGCCAGCTGGCGCCCATCAACCTGAGCCAGGACGCGGCGGCGGGCCGGTCGAGATCCAGTGCCGTGGTGGTGGCGATGGCGAACTCGATGCCCGCGGTGATCTTCGCGCTGGTGGTGTGCGTGGATTTCAGCACGGCGATGGCGACTTGTGTGCTGTGGCAGAAGAAGTCCTCCGCGACCGGCATGGCCCGGGGCCCGCCGTAACGGGCAACCTCTGGCACGTAAGGAACTTCGCGGACGTCACCATGCGGCAACCAGTCCGGCGAGTCCGAGAACACCGGGTAGTCCGCGGCCGCGATGGCGTTGCGGAGGAGCGAAGCCTCGAAGGAACCGCGAATACGCACCCGCAGATGCGGTCCGGTGTCGCCGTAACGGATGTAGAACCACTCGCGGTCGGCGAGCATCGGCGCGAGCGTCCCGGTGATGAAGGCGTCCACGTCCTCGGGCTGCCAGGACAGGCGGCAGTGCAGGCTGGTCCACGTCATCATGGCTCCAACGGCGTGAGGTCGTAACTGAACCCGCCCACCCGCGACCGCCCGGCCAGCAACGCGTACAGCAGACTGTGCGACGCGGGAACGCCGATGGCTGCCTCCAAAGCGGTGTCGTCGAAGCTGCGCAGCGGACGGCAGAACATGTTCACGGACGCCGAGGCCGTGCACACGTGCTGTGCCAAGGATCCTGCGGCTCGAAGCAGGGCGGGATAGGCCTCTGAGCCGCCGCTACGAACCGCGGCCGGGATGTCGGCGGTAGTGATCAGCGCGAGGTTCATGCTGGCGACGTCGATGACTGAGCGCGGATGGCCGTGGTGGCATTGAACGGTCTCCATGGCCGCGCTGGAACGCTGGAGCATGAACGGGTCCATTGTGTACCAACCGTCCTGAACCCCGGTGACATTGTGGACGGCCAGCCAGTGGGTGAGTCCCGGATAAGCCAAGGGATAGCGGCTCCGGGCCGCCTGCACGAAGGCGAGGAGAGCCTGCCGGGGCAGCGGCCGGGGATCAGCGGCGAGACCACGCGGGCCCAGGCCGGAGCTGCGAGGCGGGGTGGGGCCTGGGGTTCGCGGTTCGGAGGGATGCAGCCAAACTCCGTCGGGGTCGGCGATCGCCCGCAGGCCAAGGCGTTCCGCATGCTCCACCAAAGCAGCGGCGATGTGGCCGACCTCGAGTTCGATGAGGGCATGGACGAACTCGCCATAACCGCGGGACAACCGGTCCGGGCGGCGAACGAACTCCAGCCGCACCGAACCGTCCAGCGAAGGCGCGTCCGGCCCGACAGTCGCACGCCGCAAGGGATCGACCGGCCAGCGCCGCTCTCCCCGGACGACGTCCACATCGACCAGATAGGCGGCCCGAGGGGATGGGTACGCGCGATGGTCGTTGTACTGGTTCCACGGCTCCCAGCGGACGGGGGTGAGCACGTCGAGGATCACTTGGGCCACAGCGGAATCAGCTGAGAACGGGTGCCGTTCGCCGGGGGTGGGCGCTGGGGACGGCGGCGGGCCGGGGGTGATCACTTTGCCCGGCCCATGCGAATACGCCGCCGCCAGGCCGGTCACGGGAACGGATGCGGTTGCAGGGCAAGGGACTCGTACGCCAGCTGGGCGGGCAGCCGGCCGATCTGCTGCGGCACCTCCAGCAACCGCGGCAGGCCACGGGTACGCCGGAGCAGCTGACCGAACGTCATCGGCAACGTGCCGGGCACGATCACCTTGGCGGAGTGCAGGCCCAGCTGTTCGGCGAGTACCGGGTCGGTCTGGTCCACCGCGATGATCTCCAGCTTGAGCTTGCGCAGCTGAGCCACGTAGTGGTCGAGCATCGCGCGCAGGTCGTCGAATTCCGGCGCGGTGGCGACCGGGATGTCGATTTCCTTCGTCCCTAGCAGGAAGTCGTGCCTTTCCGTCGCCTCGGGCAAAGCGTTGACCAGCACGTGCTCGGTCATGGTCCGGATCCACTGTGGATTCTCCAGCAACCGGACAAGACGCTCACGGTTGTAGAGCTTGGGTTCAGTGGCCACCTTGTCCACTGTGGCCTCAACGTCCACCGCAAGCTCGACCGCGGCCGAAACCATGGCCTTGTGTGGGTGGGGATGCGCCCCGGCGGCGTAGAAGATCCGTGGTGTGTCCGGGTTGGTGCCCTGGTACCGGGCGGTGCTGATCACGGCGGGGATACCGAGGTCATTGGTGGCGTTGAAGAACGTCAGCTCGTAGCCCAGCGACTCCAGCCGGTCGGCCAGGTGCGGCAGGACGTCGTCGTCCGGGATCCGGATCCGGTGCAGCGGAGACTTGGCGTACCAGGCCATCAGGAACGCGTCCCGCTCGGCGACCTCGAACAGCCCGTGCAGCACGGCTTCGGCGAGGCTGTTGCCGAGCCCGCAGCCGTTGGAGGTCTCGGAGACGAACTGGTTGTGGCTGCTGGCCGCCCAGTAGGCCAGATGTTCTGGCACGGCAAGGGGTTTCCGCTGGGTGTAGGACCAGCCCTGAACCCACTGGGTCTTCACGTGCGGGCGGTACGGGGTGAGCGGGAACGAGGGGTGGTCGACGTGCTCCGGGTCGTACCGGCCCACACGCGAAGGGTCGACCGCGCGCTCCGGGCCCAGTTGCGTGAACGAGGCCTCTGTAATGCTGCGAGTTCGCCTGGGGCGCATGCCGTTGTGGCGCTCGACGGCCTCGTACAACGCGACCCGCTCGGCCGACGCGAAGTCCACGGTCCGGCCGAACCCGTATTCCTTGTGGTCGCCGGTCAGCTCCGCGCTCATCACGGCCAGCGGCAGGTACCCGGTCTTGAAGATCCCGGTCACCGGGCCGTGCCGCAGGTCCAGCAGCTTCTCGCGGAGGTTGTCCGCCTTTGGGTTGGCGCCACGGAGACTGCCGGGCGAGACGGGCGCGGCCGGTGCGTCCTCAGCGAAATCGTCCGGCAGCGGGCCGCAGTCCGGGCACCCGCCGGGTCGTGGCCGGACAGTGTGCCGGTCGACCGTGCCCAGATCGGTCCGGACGGCGATGACGACATCCCGGTGCGCCTCGGGATCGGCCTGCACTGACGCGATGAGCTTGTCCACCAACGGTTGCATAGGAGGGACGACGAGCCCGCCGAAGCTCATCCGCGGATTCTGCCGGGGGACCGCCGAACCCAGCGCGGTCAGACGGGCCTGTTCGGCACAGCTCACGCACACGCTGCCGGGCGATGGTCCAATGAGGACCAGGCCGCCGTCGTGGCGAACCGGCAGGCCCTGGACGGTGCGGAGCTGTTCGAGGGTGTAGCCGGTCAGGTGCCGGATCACGGCTCCACCAGGGTGACCCGGTGCTCGTGCAGGTTCTCCTCGCGTTCGTCCACCCCGGCGCTCCAGTCGCAGGTCCGCGTGACGTACTTGACCTGTGCGAAGTCCGGGTAGTCGGGGTGGTGGAACAGCACCAGCGCGCCGTCGTGGCCGACCGGGACGGAGGGGTACTCCATGTCCTCGATCTCGTCGAGCGTGTAGTCGGTCAGGAACTGGATCATGGCTTCACCAACCTCGCTAGTGCGGCTTGCAACTGGTCCTCGTGGCCGCGGACGGCCGCGGGCCAGGTCCATTCCCTGGTGGTCCAGTCGGTCTCGGCGGGCGCGGGCAGCGGGGCGGCGCCGTTGAGGTGGAACGGTTCCGCCACCTCGATCCCGGCCTGCGCGACACCGGTCGCGGCCAGCGCGGCGAACGCGACGGCGTCCGCGGCCTCGGCCTCGATCGCCCACGACAGCACCCGGCCGCCGTCCCGGATCGTCGCCTGAACGACCTGGGGCGCCAGGCGTTTCACCTCGATGGTGGCGGGCACGCCGAACCGCAGGATGAGCGCCTTCCACCAGCGCCGGGCCACCGGGTCACTGGACCAGTCCGCATCGGACAGTTCGGCGCCGGCCATCGAACGTTGGTACACAGCGAAACGCAAGGTCATGCCGAGGGCATGCGTGTGGTCGAGACCGGAGCCAAGAGCACGCGAAACAGCGTCGACGCGGGCCGCCTCGGCCGTCGTGCCGACCCCGAGTGCGGTCCCCGACATCGCGAGGTGAGCCGGAACCTGGGGCAGGTCACCGGCTTCCGGCGCCGGGACCGCCCCCAGCTCGGGGTCGGCGAGCAGATCGAAGGCATGGAACGGATCCGAGGGCAGCTCGTCGCGGAACCACGGGTGGTACTTGGCGCGCAACGGGTCCAGACGAGCCACGAAGACACCCAGCTGCGGAACGTCGGCGGGCAGCGGCTCAGTGGGGTGCACAATGAACTCGGTGGACGGGTCCGGCAGATCCCCGACCGCACAGAGAAGCCGATGGGCAGCGGCCGAACCGATCAGTGCGGCCAACACCTCAGGTGCCTGCGAAGACCGGACATCGAGCCGCCGGGCCACGGCTTTGGCGTCGGAGATGACGTCCTCATAGGACCCTGGGTGAACGACGAACCCGACGTCGCTGGAGCAATCCGCCGCCACAGCAAGGTTTCCGGACGTGAGAGTCAGGCCCTCGCCCGGCGAGGTCACGACCCGGAGCCCCAGTGTCGTGATCGCGCGGCGCGCGGCGGCGACCAACGTCGCCGAGCCGGTGATCGAGATCGTGGCCGTGCTCAGACGTTCCCAGACCTCCTGGGGGTTGTCCGCCACCGACTCCAGCCAGGTCGCGATGGCCTCCGGCGGCGCGTCCCGGCCCCAGTCCGGGACGGTTACGAGCATGTCGTGCTCCCGCAACTGGTCCAAGATCAGATCCACGGCTTTGCTCACCGCGGGAGGTGCATCCGACGGCGCGCCCAGCTCGTCGTGCGGCACACCCTCGGCGAGCGCGTCCGCGACCCGTAACCAAACGAGCCACAGGCCCTTGCCGCCGGTGACGGTGAAGCTGGAGGCCCAGCCACGCACATGGATCCCATTGATTGTTGGGGATGCGTGCACGATGGGGCGCAGTCTGACAAGCATGGCTATCGCCTTTCCATGCTTGCCAGGTGGTCCGACCAGGACAGTCCGGTGATCTGCTGCGCGGCCCGGGAAACGAGGTCGGCGGCCAGGTAGCGCTCCATCGGCGTGATGTCGCAGACCGCGAGCAGCTGATAGAACACGTTGGTGCCGAACCGGTACACGGTCAGCGGGCGCTTGACCCCTGGGTGGTCGAGGTCGACCTCCTGCAGCTGCGTGTGATAGTCGCTGAACCGGTCGCGCTGGTCGTAGTTGTAGCGCTGGATCGTGGCCGGATCGCCCATCTGGTAGGCACGTTCGCCGTAGCGGGCGTTCGGCGCGGCGGTCAGGTCGCCCCAGTCGTAGGCGTCCTCGGCCTCCAGCCGCATCCCGATCGTCCAGGCCTGCCAGGCGGCTTCGAGCCGGTTGGTCGGGTGCCCGCCCGCGACCTGCTCGAC